>RKSB01000185.1 GCA_007571095.1 K189A clade bacterium
CGATGATTCGGGCCCGACATTCTGGCCGGTAGCCAGGCTGCCGAGGATTCTGAGTTCGGTGAACTCCATCGCACTGATCTTGATTTCGGTTTCGCTGAATTTTTCCTGAAAACCCGAGTTGTTTTTGAGTTTTTCGCCGTCCTGGTTCTCTACTGAGGCTATGTGGGCGACTCTTTTGAGCGCGGCTTTCAGCCCGGGTGAGTAAGCGTTGCCACGTTCAAACTCAAGCAGATACTTGGCGCAGGTCCAGCCTGCGCCCTCTTCTCCAACGAGGTTTTCTTTGGGCACTTGAACGTTTTCAAAAAAGACAGTGTTAATTTCCTGATGGGGTGCTGTTGGCTTGTCTATCGTGATAATCGGCTGCACGGTAATACCGGGCGATGTCATGTCGATCAGCAGAAAACTGATGCCCTTTTGGGGCCTGTCCTCCTGCGAGGTTCGGACCAGACAGAATATCCAGTCGGCGTGCTGTGCAAGCGTCGTCCAGGTCTTGGTTCCGTTCACCAGGTAGTGGTCGCCCTTGTCTTCGGCCTTGCAACTCAGTGAGGCCAGATCTGATCCCGAGCCAGGTTCGGAATAGCCCTGGCACCACCAGACTTTGGAAGCGAGGATGTCAGGCAGGTATTTTTGCTTCTGCTCGTCGGTGCCGAATTTCATGATGACCGGGGCGACCATGGTGATACCAAAGGGTATGACTGTAGGAGCACTTGCGGCGGCCATCTCCAGATCGAAAATGTACTTTTGCGAAGGTGTGAAGTTGGCTCCTCCGTATTTTTCCGGCCAGTTGGGTGCAGCCCAGCCTTTGGCGGCAAGTCGCTGCTGCCAGAGCATCTGGTTCTCTTTCGACAGCCGGCCGGTGGTTGCTCCCTCCATCGCAGGCTTGATATCGGGTACAAAATTTTTCTGTAACCAGTCTTTGACTTCCTGGCGAAATGCCTCATCCTCTTTGCTAAAACTTAAATCCACGACTTCTCCGTCCTTTTTTGTGAGATGTAACAGCTATAGTCTAGCCGCATTTTATTCAGAATGGTTCTGGATAGCCACTGGTCTGTTGGCAAAAAACAACAGGCCTGGTGTCTGGCTGGCGATTTTATTGAGCTGTCGAGCTTGTCGATGAAGGTTTTGGGTCTGTTTCGGCAAAATTTTTCTCGATAGAATTTTTTCTTAAGACAATTTAAGTTTAAGTAACAGGTTATTGTTTTTAAGAGTTATATTCTTGATAGTATTCAATAAAAAGTTCATGAATACTCATCGACTGGGGCGTTGTCCATGCAAAATTTCCGGCACTCCCCTGACAGGCCTTTCTCCTGTCAAAGCCTGCAAGCGGTCACTATAATCACTCATCTCGCCATAGAGTGCTCTTGCAGGGAGTCTGTTCAAATCGCACATGGATACCGATCCTTCTCATCACTCGGTAGAAATAGAGCGAGTGGTCGACTACTTTACCTCTCTGCAGAACAGTCTCTGTCGAGCGGTTGAGGCGACAGATGGCGGAGCCTCTTTCAGTCGAGAGGACTCCCCTGCTTCTGCTACCGGTCGGGCTTCACCCAGAGTCTTGTCTGGTGGCGAAATCATTGAGAAGTCAGCGGTTCAGTTTACTCACAGCAAGGGTGGCCAACTGCCTTCAGCCGCCACTGAACGCAACCCACACCTGGCAGGTCACTCCTTTGAGGCCGCCGCCATCTCCACAATCATACATCCGCGTAACCCCTACGCACCGACGACACATCTGAACCTGCGGTTTTTTCTGGTCAAGACAAAACCACTGGTGTGGTATTTCGGTGGCGGTTTTGATCTGACTCCCTACTATGGTTTTGAAGAGGATGCCGTGCATTTTCATCGCACAGCCAAAGCCGCCTGTGATCCTTTCGGCAAAGAAATTTATCCAAAATTGAAGGCCCGGTGCGATCAGTATTTTTTTCTGCCTCACAGGCAGGAAGCGAGAGGAATCGGCGGCATATTCTTTGACGACTGGACGGCCGGTGGATTTGATTCCAGCCTGGCTTTTGTCAAAAGCGTGGGTGAACACTTTATGGAGGCTTATTTTCCTATACTGGAACGCCGCAAAAATATGCCCTACGGAGAGGCACAAAGGGACTTTCAGTTGTATCGCCGAGGCCGTTATGTCGAATTCAATCTGATTTTTGATCGAGGCACTCGATACGGGTTGCAATCCGGTCGGCAAGTGGAATCGGTATTGGCGTCTTTGCCGCCGCTGGCGAGCTGGCAGTACAAGCGGGAATTGACCAAGGGGTCGGAGGAGGAACGCTTGAACAAGTATTTCCTGCAGCCGAGAGACTGGGTGTGAGGTCTTGGTGAACTGTTTTCCCTTCGATCGGCCTTCCGCCGTGCTAGAATTGTTCGGAAATTCGATCAACCTTGTAGTCCTGTGCGTAGAATAAGCAGCCAATCAACGGAAGACAGCGGTTCTGGTGTCAATCTGACACCCATGCTGGATGTGGTCTTTATCATGCTGATTTTCTTCATTGTCACGGCCACCTTTGTCAAGGAGTCGGGCATTGATATCAACCAGCCTGACGCCGATCAGCCGCAGACGCTTGATCCCGACCAGGCCAGCATTATCGTCAAGATTTCTGGTCGTGACATCATTACGCTGGGTCGTCGAGAGGTCGACATTCGTTCGGTCAGAGCCAACATAGAGCGTCTGCACGCCCAAAACCCGGAAGCCGGAGTGGTTATCCTTCCGCACAAAAAAGCCTCCACTCAGGCCATCATTGGTGTCATGGATGCCGCTCGAGAGGCCGATGTTTACAATGTACAGCTGGCGGCAGCAGTCGAGAAATAACTTTTCTGACTCCCTCTTTTGCCGTTCAGATCAGCAGCCCGATGACTGATGCCGACAGGCAGGAAGCCAGTGCTCCTGCCAGCATCGCTCTGGGTGCTCGCTGAATGATCTCCTGAGAGCGTTCTTCGGCCATGATCGACAAGCCGCCGATCATGATTCCTCGACTGGCGAAGTTGGCAAAACCGGTCAGTGCACAGGTCATGACTATGTAGCTCTCTGCATCGAGGGCTGCTCAACCCTTTTTGCCGTTTCAGATCAGCAGCCCGATGACTGATGCCGACAGGCAGGAAGCCAGTGCTCCTGCCAGCATCGCTCTGGGTGCCAGTTGAATGATCTCCCGAGAGCGTTCTTCGGCCATGATCGACAAGCCGCCGATCATGATTCCCAGACTGGCGAAGTTGGCAAAACCGGTCAGTGCATAGGTCATGACTATGTAGCTCTCTGCATCGAGGGCATTTTCGGGCAGCCGGGCCAACTCGACAAATGCAGTAAATTCCGTCAGGACGATCTTGGTACCCAGAAGGCCGCCGCCAACCACTGCCTGTTCGGTGTTCAGGCCCATACACCAGGCAACGGGCGTCAGCACCCAGCCGAGCAGTCGTTCTATGCTCAGGGGGCTGTCGCTGACATCAGGCAACAGGGACAGCAGGGCATCGATCAGATTCACCAGTGCGATGGATACCAGCAGCATGGTGATGACTCCGACAAGTATCTTCGTACCCGCCTGTGCACCTTGAATCACTGCATCCAGGCTGCTTCGATAAGCCATTTCCGAACGCACCGGCAAGAACTCATCAGGCGTGGAGTCTGAGGGGATCATCACACGAGCGACCGTGATTGCTGCGATAACTCCGATAACAGAGGCGGTCAGAATGTGGCCGAAGGGATTTTCGACAAGGTCGCTCAGCAAACTGCTGTAGAGGATCATCACAGTACCGGAGACGGTCGCCATGCCGCAGGTCATCAAAGTAAACAGTTCCTGTCTGCTCATTCTGGCGAGATGGCTCCGAATAAGCATGGGTGCCTCAATCATTCCAAGAAATACACTGCTGGCCGCCCCCAAACCCAGTGCTCCGCTGATTTTTCCCGTTCGGTTCAGCAACCAGGCAAATCCTCGAATGATTTTTGGCAGGACGCGCCAATGCCAGAGGACCGCAAAAATCGCACTCAACACTATGATCTGAGGCAGGATCTGAAAAGCGAATACCACCAGGGCGTTTTTGTTGACAACCGTGAAGGGTGTTTCGCCTCCGCCTATGTAGCCAAAAACAAATGCAGTAGCCGCCTGGCTTGCGTTTGATATGGCGTTTACTCCGTGTCCGAGGAGGCCGAATATCTGCCGAATCAGTGGAATCTTGAGGAAGACAAGTGCCAGCAGAAAATGCAGGACCAGAAACAGAGCGACAAAACGCCACGGAAAGGCCCTTCTGTTTTCGCTTAACAGCCAGGCCAGCAAGAGCAAAAGAGCTATACCGAGGACATTCTGCACGGTTTTACCTGTAAAAGCCCTCGTTATAGCCTATTATATGGGAGTTTGTGAAAGGGCTTGGAAGTCGGTTGTATTCCGGCTCAAGGAACAAGGAGTTTTCGAGAGTGGACAGGTTGCCGTCAAAAGTGAGTGACGGTTCGAAATACCTCACGAAAACCGGTGTCATCGCCATTAAAAACGGGATCAAGCAGTCATCCTCCCGAGGGCGGCAAGGCAAGGCTTTGGAGCGCAAGCCGGAATGGCTGAGAATTCGCTTGCAGACTGGGCCGGATCTCAGCAGATTGAAACGTCTGGTTCATGGTCACGGGCTGGCCACTGTGTGCGAAGAGTCACACTGCCCCAATCTCGCCGAGTGCTGGAGCCACGGTACCGCAACCATCATGCTGATGGGGTCCGTGTGCACTCGGGCCTGCCGTTTTTGTGCCGTTGACACAGGTAATCCCCGAGGCTTTCTTGATGTGTCTGAACCGGACAAGGTGGCTCGTTCGGTTGCTGCCATGAACTGGCGCTACATCGTACTGACAAGTGTTGACCGAGATGATCTGCCCGATGGCGGTGCCGGCCACTTTGCGAAAACCATCCGTGCGATCAAGGAATCTTCTCCCCAAACCGCGGTGGAAGCCCTGACACCAGACTTTGGCGGCGATCTGGAGGCGGTCGAAACCGTCGTCACTTCAGGCTTGAAAGTGTTCGCCCAAAATCTCGAAACCGTGCGCCGCCTGACCTCGAAAGTTCGGGATCCGAGGGCTGGCTATGATCAGACACTCGGCATACTCGAGTATGCCAAAAAGTTTGAGTCCATATTGACCAAAACCAGCCTTCTGCTGGGTCTCGGCGAAACCGATGCCGAGATAGAGGAAACCATGCGGGATTTGAGGGCAGTCGGTTGCGATATCATCACTTTGGGGCAATATCTCCCCCCTACCCTTCATCACGCCCCCAGAACCCGCTGGGTTACACCGGAAGAATTCAGCCATTACAGGACCCTTGGCCTTTCACTCGGCTTTCTGGAAGTGGCATCGGGGCCACTGGTCAGGTCAAGTTATCGTGCTGATCGAATTCTGGACGGCAACAACCTCGGGTTGACCGACAAGAGGACCGACAGCAAACACAGGCCCGACCTGTCCCCTTCCTGATTCTGGCCGAAAAGGGTCTATTCCGAGCGGTCGTCACTTGAGGGCAATATCTCCCCCCTACCCTTCATCACGCCCCCGAAACCCGCTACACCGGAAGAATTCAGCCATTACAGGACCCTTGGCCTTTCACTCGACTTTCCGAGAAGTGGCATCGGGGCCACTGGTCAGGTCAAGTTATTCTGCTGATCGAATTCTGGACGGCAACATGCTCGG
>RKSB01000176.1 GCA_007571095.1 K189A clade bacterium
GATGCATGAACTTGGTCAGGTCGTCGTTTTCCTCCATTTGCTGATCGGCAAATTTGAGAACAAGCGACTCTCGAACCAGGTCAATCTCGCCCTGATTCACCTCAATGCTCAAAATCCGGTCAATCGCTCTTCTCAGTTCACCTCGAAAACCGCCTCTGCCCGTCAGGCCCAATTGCTCATACTCCGATTCCAGTATCGGTTCAACGGCCTCTAAAAATTCAACCAGTGCATCTGTGTCGACGGAGGTAGCCACATCGACAAGCGGCATGTAACGATCATGAATGGCTGAGTCTATTTGAAGGCTGCCTGTGCCAATCACCTCCTGAAAGCTTTTATCCGGTGCCAGTTCACGAAAGTCCGAATACGGAATCTTGCCTTTGCTGACATTGTCCACGAGAACAATAATTTTTGACGGCAGGTCGGACAGCAGGAGCCAGCTTTCGACCTTGCGGTCGGAAGTCAGCCTGGAACCCTCCTCTCGAATCAGCGAATTAGCCTCTTCGTAAGTGATACCGCCGAGGGCATCGGGTTCATCAAAGGACTCTTCAAAAGCCTTGTCGATATCGGCATCGGTGGTACTCGGTATCACATCGGGAAGCTCTCTGGTAACAGGACGTTCCCGAGTGATCGGCTGAGCGGGAAAAGATGGCCTGCCTGCATCCCCTGCAACAGAAGACGGCTCCTGACTCACCGCATCACCCGGTTGAGCTTCATCCTCTTGGCCGAAAAACAACAGCACTCCCAAAACCACAACAATAATGGCAGCAATGGCGATATATATCAGTTGTTTTCCCTGCATTTCTACCTCTGCCCTCGGGCAAAAGACTCAAGCAATTTTCACGGCATTATCCGCTAAATTCAGCCAGTACGCAAGGTTTTTCAAGTTCTGGTCGAAACAAATGACGGCGTTGTTTTTTCGCTGTCGACGAGTGCCGAATTCTGTACTCCGACAGCTTGGCTTCTTCATGTTATTTTATCGGCCTGACCAGACTATTCTGAACCAAGGTGTCGGCACTCGATTCTCTGCCCGTTCGCATTATCATCTCTGATCCCCGCCTGCTGGAAAGCGACATTCGTCTGCATGGTTGGGTAAAGTCATCCCGTCATTCCAAAGCCGGCTTCTCCTTTGTCATGGTCAATGACGGTAGTTGCCTGGAGAGCCTTCAGGTCATTGTGCCGGATACACTGGCGAATTACGACCAGATCAGAACCCTGCATACCGGCAGTGCGGTCGAGATTGACGGCCGCCTGGTCGAGAGTACCGGCAAAAATCAGCGGGTCGAGGTACAGGCCAAATCCGTCGCCCTGGTCGGATCGGTTGAGCAGGCCGCCACCTACCCGATTGCCAAAAAGCATCATACGCTGGAGTATCTTCGAACAGTTGCCCATCTACGCCCCAGAACCAACATCTTCGGTGCCATCGCCAGACTGCGAAACACTCTTGCCTACAGCATCCACAGCTACTTTCACCAGAGAGGCTTCTCATGGGTCAACACGCCTGTCATCAGTACCTCGGACTGTGAAGGAGCAGGCGAACTCTTTGCAGTCAGTACGCTGAATCTGGCCGCCCTGCCGAAAACAGAGGATGGTGTCGACTTCAAAAAGGATTTCTTTGGCCGTCCAGCCTGGCTGACCGTATCAGGCCAGCTTCAACTGGAGGCCTACTGTCTGGCACTGTCGAAGGTGTACGCCTTTGGGCCCACTTTTCGGGCCGAAAACTCCAATACCAATCGTCATCTTGCCGAGTTCTGGATGATCGAGCCCGAGATTGCCTTCGCCAACCTGAAGGACAATGCTGATCTGGCCGAAGACTTCCTTAAATCAGTGTGCGCATCGGCACTGAGCGAGTGTCCAAACGAGATGAATTTCTTTGTTGATCGAGTCGAGAAAAGGGCTGTTGACCGGCTACAGCTGCTGGTGAAAAAGGGCTTTCATCGCATCGACTACACCGAAGCAATAGACATTCTTCAACACAGCCGACAGAAGTTTGAATTTCCGGTGGCCTGGGGTCTGGACCTGAAAACCGAACACGAGCGTTACCTCACCGAAAAACACTTCGACAATCATCCCGTCATCCTGATGAACTACCCGAAGGCAATCAAGGCTTTCTACATGCGACAGAATCAGGATAAAAAAACCGTGGCGGCCATGGATGTGCTGGTTCCCGGCATGGGAGAAATCATCGGCGGAGGACAAAGAGAGGAGCGCGCCGAGGAACTGGGACAAGCTCTGAAAGCAAGTCAACTCGATCAGGAACTCGGCTGGTATCTCGACTTGAGACGTTACGGTAGCGTTCCACACGCCGGCTTCGGACTGGGCTTCGAACGTCTGCTCGGTTACATCAGCGGAGTTTCCAACGTTCGTGACCTTATTCCCTTTCCAAGAGTACCGGGGCAGGCCGACTTCTGAAATCCCTGCGACCACAAGCACCCTTCTCTGACGAACTCCAGGACTGCTGACATACAGCCGATGAAGTCCCGAAAAAAAGCAGGGCAAAGCCGCCTCGAAGAAAATCAGTGAGTCTGGGCTTTTATCATCTGTTGTGCTTTGGCCTTGATGACTTCAGCCAGTTCCTCGACCAGAGAGCTTCGAGTCGTACTTCGCCGACAGACCATGCCGATGGTTCTGTGTATCGGCGGGTCAAACGGAACATAGGCGATTGAATGCTTCTTGTCGAAGCTGGCCGTTTGCGGTATCAGGGTCAGACCCAGGCCGGCGGCGACCATGTGCTTGAGAGTTTCTACACTCGTGGCACTGAAATTCATGTTCTGCACGGCGTTGGCCTGATCGCAGACAGCCAGTGCCTGATCCCTGAAACAATGGCCATCCTCAAGCAACAGCAACTCGAGCTGCTGAAGGTCCTCAAGCCCCACTGTGGAATTTTTGCTCAGGGGGTGCGATTGAAAGGCCGCCAGATAGAACTCTTCCCGGTAAAGAAAAAACTCCATAAAAGCCGTAGCGTCAACCGGCAATGCCAGAATGGCGACATCAAGGTCGCCGTCGTCCAGCTGTTCCTCCAGAACCGGAGTTTTGGCCTCAGTAAAACAGGTCTCCAACTCTGGAAACGCCTTGTTCAACTCCGCCAGCAGGCAAGGCAACAGATAGGGTGCAACCGTTGGAATGACGCCCAGCTTGAGGGCACCTCCAAAAGGATCTCTGGCCTGAATCGCCAACTGCTCCAGCACTTGAGCTTCGTGCAGAATGACTCGCGCCTGTTCGGCAATTTCCTGGCCCACGGGTGTCAGCATGTGATGGGCTGTTTTGCGCTCGATCAACTCCACTCCCAGAGTCACTTCAAGCTTGCGGATTTGTGCTGACAGGGTAGGTTGGGATACAAAGCAGCGACGGGCGGCCTCGCTGAAATTCAGGCTGTTCGCCAAAGCGACAAAATAGGAGAGATGCCGAAGCTTGAAGTTAACCGTCTGCATGCAGCAGTCCGATCAAAACCGCAAACGAGGCACAGAGCAACATGAGCCGTCAGGAGGCAGCACGTTCATGGTCTATCAGCTTCTGCTTGATCGAAATTCCACCGTTATTGTAGCCAGTCAGCCGGCCATCGCTGGCGATCACCCGATGACAGGGAATGACAATCGGCAACCTGTTGTTCCCGTTCGCTCGCCCAACCGCCCTCGCCGCTTTCGGCCGACCAAGAAGGGCGGCGATTTCGCCATAACTCATGGTTTGTCCATAGGGAATGGCAGCCACCGCCTTGAGCACGGATCGCTGAAACTGCGTACCGCGAATGTCCAGATCAAGGTCAAAGTGACTGCGTTTGTGATCGAAGTACTGTTGAAACTGGCTTTGCGCCCGACGCAGACACCGGGTTGAAAAAGCCCAGCCAGCCAGAGCCTCGGGATGAGCGGCCGAATAATCGTCATAAAAATTGACCAGAGACAGGGTTTCACCAACACCTGCAAGCATCAGGGAGCCCAGTGGAGTTTCAATAACGGTGTAATCCATGACGGTTTTCCGTGCCGAATCCTTAAGCCGTTTTTCCTGTCAACAGGGCAATAGCCGAGGCCGTTTTTTGGCAGATAAATCGCACCAGTGCTAGACTTGCCTCACAGCATCCTGATGCTCTCAGAATACTCACTCAAAAACAACCCTGGACTCAAAACCATGACAGCAACACGAACAGAAACGGACTCGCTGGGAGAAATGCAGATTCCAAAGGACCGCTACTGGGGAGCCCAGACTCAACGCTCACTGCAAAATTTTCGTATCGGTCAGGACCGCATGCCGGACGCGCTGATTTATGCTTACGGCTACGTCAAAAAAGCAGCAGCTACGGTCAATTCGGCGTTGGAGCGACTGCCCGAAGAGCTGGCAAAAGCCATCTGCTCGGCCGCCGATGAGGTAATCGCCGGCAAACTGCCAAATGAGTTTCCGCTGGTGGTCTGGCAAACAGGCTCAGGTACCCAGACCAACATGAATGCCAACGAAGTCATCGCCAATCGGGCCATTGAAATCCTCGGTGGAACCATTGGCAGCAAATCGCCCGTGCATCCAAACGATCACGTCAACATGAGCCAGTCCTCCAACGACAGCTTTCCCACCGCCATGCATATTGCCGTGGTTCTGGAAATACACAATTTACTTCTGCCCTGCCTGCAGCACCTTCATGGCTGTTTGAAGGAGAAGGAAAAAGCCTTTGAACAGATAGTCAAGATAGGCCGCACTCACCTTCAGGATGCCACTCCCCTGACGTTGGGACAAGAATTCTCAGGCTATGCAAGGCAGATGGAACTGGGCCTTGAACGTATTCACTCGACGCTTTCGCGCCTCTATCCCCTGGCCATGGGAGGAACAGCCGTGGGTACCGGCCTGAATGCACCCGAGGGCTTCAGCAGGCTGTTTGCCGAAGAAGTGGCCAGGCTCACGGGGTTGCCTTTTGTGTCGGCAGACAACAAGTTTGAAGCACTGGCGGCCCATGATGCCATGGTCGAAATCTCCGGTGTACTCAACGTGATTGCAGTCGGCCTGAACAAGATCGCCAACGACATTCGCCTGCTTGGCTCAGGGCCTCGCAGCGGCCTCGGCGAGTTGATACTGCCTGCCAACGAACCGGGCAGCTCGATCATGCCGGGCAAGGTCAATCCAACTCAATGCGAGGCAGTCACCATGGTGTGTGCCGAGGTCATGGGTAACCACACGGCAGTCACAGTGGCAGGTGCCCAGGGGCACTTTGAACTGAATGTCTTCAAGCCGGTGATGGTCTTTAACGTGCTTCGCTCTCTTCGCCTGATAGCCGACGCTGCCCAAAGTTTTGCCGACAAATGTGTCAGCGGAATAGAGGCCAACAAGCGAAGAATCGATCAGCTAATGCAGCAGTCCCTGATGTTGGTCACGGCACTCAATCCGCACATAGGCTATGACAAGGCCGCTGCAGTGGCCAAAAAGGCGCATGCAGAAGGCACCACCCTCAAGCAGGCGGCAGTTGCACTTCAGCTGATGACCGCCGAAGAATTCGATGCCAGAGTGCAACCGGAAAAGATGGTCTGAACCTTTTGGCCAGACGGCTTCTCGAAAGCAAACAGGGCATATAGTCGACGACCTCTGCATCCATCAGAACAGCTGAGACTTTCGCCGACAAAA
>RKSB01000067.1 GCA_007571095.1 K189A clade bacterium
GTGCCGATTTCGGCAAAAACGCCTCGCGAATTCGATCCTTTATACGAGCCAGAGCAGACCGCTGAGGACTGACGTTCAGTTCAAAACCTTTGGGTTCTGCTCACTTGAATCCTTTCTGGGCCAGAGAAGCGGCGAGGAGACTGACGGTTAGAAGTTCAGAATCTCCGTTGTCAGGGCGGAAAGGTCGACGACCCCCACGGCATTCAGCCCTTCCATGTGGCCCGCAGACTCTCCCGGGTTAAAAATCAGCTGGCCGTTGACCCGCTCGATTCTTTGTCTGTGAGTATGGCCATGCAGTGCCAGATGGTGCTTTTCGGAAAGCACATTCTCAAACTCCAGAGGATCGTGTACGACGATGATTTCCCGTTCGTGCCAGCAAAGCTGAAGCGGCGGGTCCGAGATATAAAACCCGAACTCGTCTACAACTTCCTGCAGCCAGGGCTTTTCACCCACATCATTGTTGCCGAATACGCCGTAGAGCGGGCAGTCCAGGTGGCGAAACATTTGTAAGGTGCCAGCCTGGGTGATGTCGCCCGTATGAACTACTCGGTCAACGCCGGCCTCGTTGAACAGGGCAATGATTTTGCGAACATTCTGGCGGTTGTTATGCGTGTCGCTGACAACGCCGATGCGCATTCGAAGCCCTGTTCCTCCTTTTGCTTAAGCCGAGTCGCCTCAGGCGGCTTCTTTTTCAAGAATGTGTATGCCGCAGGCCGACCCCAGTCCGATTACATGAGTCAACCCGATGCGGGCATTTTCCACCTGACGGGCACCTGCCTCTCCACGAAGGTGCGTGGAGACTTCGTAGATGTTGGCAATGCCGGTGGCACCCAGCGGATGGCCTTTGGACAGAAGCCCTCCTGACACATTGACGGGAATTCGACCACCCAGAGCAACCTGCCCTTCATCGATCAGCTTGCCTGCCTCGCCGTCCTTGCACAAACCAAGGTTTTCGTAGTGCAGGATTTCTGCGGTGGCGAAACAGTCGTGCAGCTCAACCAGGTCAATGTCTTCCGGGCCAAGACCCGCCATTTCGTAGGCTGTTGCCGCTGCCGCCCGAGTGCAGGTGTTGACATCCGGCATCACCAGATCGCGTTCCTGCCAGGCATCCGAGGTCAGGGCAGAGGCTCTCACCTTGACGGCCCTGCTCATCAGCCCGAGTTGGCGAACCTTGGTACCGGTAGCCAGCACGGCAGCCGCCGAACCGTCCACATTGACCGAGCACATCAGCTTGGTGTTGGGCCAGGAGATCATCTCGGCATTCATCACCGTCTCCAGAGGTGTTTCAATCTGATACATGGCCTTCGGATTCATGGTCGAGTGGTGGTGGTTTTTCACCGAGACCTTGGCAAACTGCTCAAATGTCGTACCGTATTTGCGGGCGTGCTCAACACCGGCTTCGGCGAACACCGCCGGCATGGTGCCGGATCCAAGCAACCCTTCTTTGGGAATGCCGGTTTTCTGAGCACCGCCACCCAGCAGACCTTTGCCCATCTGCTCCACACCTACTGCCAGCACAAGGTCATAGAGCCCTGCCTTGACCGAAGTCCAGGCTTCCCTGAAGGCAGTGGCACCGGTTGCACAGGCGTTGGCCACATTGACCACGGGAATGCCCGTCTGGCCGATTTCCTGCAACAGACGCTGGCCGACCATGGCACTTGCCTGATAGAGGTTTCCGCAGTAGAGGGCCTGCATATCCTGAATACCCAGCCCACAATCATCAAGGGCACCCAGTGCCGCCTTGGAGGCGATTTGCGGAACCGACTGTTCTGGAAATCTCCCGAACTTGATCATATCCACGCCAACTACATAGATGTCTTCACTCATTGTTTTCTCCTGTTAAAGATTCGCCCTTGGCAGGCGGAAATTTTTTGATTTTTTCTATACCCCTTTATGGCTGAAGGCTCCTTTGGCTGAAGGCTCTATTCCCTTTTTTAGCTGAAGGCTCTTTGTTCTCTCTATTAAAGAGTGCTTAAGAGAGGTTTAGTCCAGCGGCTGAAAAAAGTATGAAAGGTAGGAATTGCCTTCTCTGTCCTTGCGACCCAGCGCATCCTTGAATACTACCTTTATCGGCATATCATATTCAAGCTTTTTCGGATTCGGTTCGATGCCGATCAGATTGCCCTTGACGGTGCCGCCTCCGTCCAGATCAACGATGGCCGATATGTAAGGGACTTCTATACCGGGAAATGACCTGTGGACGATCGAATAAGCGTACAGCTTGCCGGTATTTGCCAGCTTGATTGGAGTCATGCTGTCCCTGGCGAAGCACTTGGAACATACGTCCCTCGCACCTATGAATATACTGCCGCACTCCTCGCATTTGTAACCTTCAAGCCAGGGTTCGCCATCCTCGGGTATCTTGATAAAGGGGGTTGCCGGCAAAACCTGCGCTTCATTCGTTTTGATCTGTGCTTCACTCATTCTGGTTCTCCAAATTTTATTTTGGGTTTTCTTGGTTTGAACGATGATACCAGCCTTGCACGAACATCTACAACCAAAGCTGCACTCAAGCCGAAAGCCCCTCTAGCTCGGAATAATACTCCTGTCCTTGAGCAGGTCGATTACTCGGTCGGCACACTCGGCTATGTTCAGCCGATCAGTAGGCAGCCTAAGATCAGGTGTTCTCGGCTCTTCGTACTCGCTGGATACGCCCGGAAAGTCAGCGATTTCACCTCGATGAGCGGCTACGTAGAGCTTGTGAGGGTCGCGTTGCTGACAAACCTCGACCGGAGCGTCAAGATAGATGAGAAGGCAGGGATGGTCATCGACGATCTTCTGAAAGTGCTGCCTGTCTTTGTCGCTTGGTGCGACAAAGCAGCACAGGGCGATGCCGCCACCGCTGGTAATATGCCTGGCGACTTCGGCACCTCGCCGCAGGTTTTCTGAACGATCGGCCGAGGTGAAGCCGAGATCTCGGCAGAGCCCCAGTCGAAGATGTTGTCCGTCTATCAGAGTGGTCGATATTCTCCGCTCGAACAGCCGACGCTCAAGCTCTCCGGCCAGTGCCGTCTTGCCGCTTCCGTTCAAACCGACGAACAGCAGGGAAGCCGCCGAATACCCGAGCAGGTCGGCACGTTCCTTTGGGCTTACCGGCGACTGGTAGGTCGTGCTTCTGTCGCTCTTTGGAACAGCCTCCCAGATATCCTGAATGGCAGTGTCATGGTCGAGTACCATGCCCGCACTCAAGGTCTGGTTGTTTATTCGATCAATAACGATGAAGGCACCGGTGCTTCGGTTTTTGCGGTAGGCATCCATGGGCACCTTGTGTGTCAGCGTGATGTTGACCTGACCTATTTCGTTGAGCCCGAGCGACGGAGTCTGCAAATGCTCAAATGTGTGTATATCGACCTTGTGTCGAATACTTGTGATCCTGCCCACGACCTGGCGGTGGTTGATCTTGAACAGGTATTGCCTGCCGGCAGTGGCGGGGTCATCGGACATCCATACCAGCATGGCATCAAACGAATCCTGTAGCTTGGGAATATCCTCGTCTGAAACCAGCATGTCTCCACGGCTGGTGTCCAGATTCTCCGACAGGGTCAGAGTGACCGACTGGAAGGCGCGTGCGGTGTCCTCTGATCCGTCGAAGGTACTGATGCCGGTGACCACAGAGGAACGGCGAGAAGGCAAAGACACCAGCCTGTCGCCGACTCGAACTTCACCCGAAGCCACAGTACCGGCATAGCCTCGAAAATCTGAAGAAGGCCGGTTGACATATTGAACCGGAAACCGAAAACCGGAATCGTGGCCGTGAGTCCCTGCGTGGATGTCTTCCAGCAGATGAATCAGGGTACCGCCCCGATACCAGGGCATGGAGTCAGACAGAGTGACTATGTTGTCGCCCTTCAGGGCTGATATGGGGATAAACCGAAGGTCGTCAATGCCCAGATGCTCGGCAAACTCCAGATAATTTTCCCGAATTTCTTCAAATCTCTCTCGGGAATAGGAGACCAGATCCATCTTGTTGATTGCGATCACAACATGCTTGATGCTCAGCATGCTGACGATGAAGGAATGTCGCTTGGTCTGGGGCAGCATCCCGTGCTTTGGTCGAGCGTCAATCAGAATGATGGCGGCATCGCAGTTGGACGCTCCGGTGACCATATTACGAGTGTACTGCTCGTGCCCTGGTGCGTCGGCGATGATAAATTTTCGGCGTTCGGTCGAGAAGTAGCGATAGGCAACGTCTATGGTGATGCCCTGCTCGCGCTCGGCCTGCAAACCATCGACCAGCAGGGCCAGATCAGGCTCGTTTCCCTGCGTACCCACCTTCTTGCTGGCCGCACTGACGGCAGCCATCTGGTCTTCGTAGATCATTCTGGAATCGTGCAGGAGTCTGCCGATAAGAGTGCTTTTGCCGTCATCGACGCTTCCGCAGGTCAGAAAGCTCAGAATATCCTTGCCTTCGTGCTGCTTCAGGTAAGCGTGAATGTCTTTTTCTATGAGTTCAGACTTGTGCATTGCCTTTTTAGCCTGTTCAGAAGTAGCCTTCTCGCTTCTTCTGTTCCATGGAGGCATCGCTGTCGAAGTCGATGACTCTGCCCTGTCGTTCCGAATATCGAGTCAGCAGCATCTCCTGAATGACCTGGGGTAGCGTGGTGGCGGTGGATTCGATGGCACCTGTCAGCGGGTAGCAGCCCAGTGTGCGAAATCGAATCATCCGATTTTGGGGTACTTCGCCCTTGTTGAGCGGCATCCGGTCGTCGTCGAGCATGATCAGTGTGCCGTCTCGCTCCACCACCGGACGCTCGGCGGCCAGATAAAGGGGTACGATCGGCAGGCTTTCAAGATATATGTACTGCCAGATGTCCAGTTCAGTCCAGTTGGACAGGGGAAAAACCCGAATACTCTCATGCTTGTTGATGTTGCCGTTGAAGATATTCCATACTTCCGGCCGCTGATTTTTTGGGTCCCAGCGGTGGTGCTTGTCGCGAAAGGAATAGACTCTTTCCTTGGCCCTGCTTCTTTCTTCGTCTCTTCTGGCACCGCCAAAAGCTGCGTCGAACTGATGCTTGTTCAGGGCCTGCTTGAGGGCCTCTGTTTTCATGATGTCGGTGTATTTTTTGCTGCCCAGCGTAAAGGGAGTCACATTGTTTGCCACACCCTCCTGATTGGTCTGAACAATCAGGTCGAGATCGTATTCTTCGGCTGTTCGGTCTCGAAACTCGATCATTTGCCGAAACTTCCAGGTGGTGTCAACATGCAGCAACGGGAAAGGCAACCTGCCCGGGTGAAAGGCCTTGCGAGCAAGATGCAGCAGGACGGTCGAGTCCTTGCCCACGGAGTAGAGCAGCACCGGATTGCTGAATTCGGCCACCACTTCTCGAAAAATGAATATGCTTTCGGCTTCGAGTCTTTTTAAGTGGTTGATTTTTTGAGTGGACATTTCGCTGGATTGAGAGAATTGCTGCTCAATCGGAGTCGCTTAAAGGGAGACTATTGTCGCTTGGAGAAGCTGCCGAAAGCAAGCCGGCAGGCTTTATCCAGCATTCTCCGCAGAAGTGTGTTGAGTTTTTTCTGAATTCGCCTGTCCATGCGTGGCCTGCGGAATCTGGCCGACAAAAAATCCGGG
>RKSB01000068.1 GCA_007571095.1 K189A clade bacterium
CCGCAAGATTGTCCGATTGAATGAGCAGGTTTCTCACAATCAAAGATGATACAAAAATTCTCGCAATACGAGAGCACTCATTATGTTGTGGTCTTTGTAAGTTTGCGTTAGTTCTTTATGCATGCTTTTTCCCGCTATTGATAATAAAAAGCACGCCGTCCAAAATCGCGATTTGAATCGCGTTTACTCTCTCTGCCGTAATAGTGCGAATAGCGTCATTAAACTGCGCTTTTTGATGTCCGCCGTAATCCGTCAAAAACTTTGTTTCTCCAATCACATATTTTTTGTTGAACCGGGCGATGAAGTCCAATCCTTTACCGTGTTTGTAGTTCAAATGCTCCCTGGCGAATACCTGCATAGCGGTATCGCCTGCGTCTAAAATCGCGTCGTCTTCGGTCGCTACAAAATCGTCCATGTGAATTGGCTCAATCCCAAGCGATTTTTTGCTCAACCAGTTTCTGAACATCGGACCTATTTGCCTGTTGGTTTCCTTCGGCTCGCTACAACGTGCAAAAATTTGAGTGAGGCCAAGTTCATAAAGCCGTCCGCAAACTCTGTTAACCGTTTTCGGATTTCTGTAAACTGCGTTCGGGTCGTGCCTTAAACAGGCTATATAGCTGTCTTTTATGGGAAAAAGGTCAAGTTTCAACAGCTCTTTGATTAGCCTGATGTTGTCCTTTTTATAAAACGCCTCCTCAACATTTCCCCAAATCGCCTCATCAATATCCCGAATTCCTTCAGGGATAGTTGGGTAAACCTGGAACAAATCATCCAGGTAGGACCTTTGGTTCGCATACTCTATGCTAAGTTTTAGCCAGTGATTCATAGCATCTAACTTTCAAAGGCTGTTCATACACCCAAGCCCCTTCGCCTCAACCATCGGACAGTAGCAAGGGGGGGACTCGAACCCCCGACCTCAGGATTATGAATCCTGCGCTCTAACCAGCTGAGCTACCTTGCCTTGCCTGTGCCTTCTGAAGTCCTCAGACATTAAAGCGGAAATGGCAGATGTCGCCATCCTGAACCACATAGTCCTTGCCTTCAAGACGCCACAAGCCCGCCGCCCGAGCCTGGACTTCTCCGCCTGCCTCAAGAAATTCCCGGCAGGCGATGACTTCGGCGCGAATAAATCCTCGCTCAAAGTCGGTGTGAATGGAGCCGGCGGCTGCCGAAGCGACGCTGCCTGTCGGTATCGACCAGGCTCTCACTTCTTTGGGTCCGGCGGTAAAGAATACCTGCAAACCGAGCAGTTGGTAAGCCGATCGAATGACTCTGGCGAGGCCCGGCTCGGTCATCCCCAGATCGGCCAGAAACTCGTCTCGGTCGTCGCCGTCAAGCTCGGCGATCTCGGCTTCCATCCTGTTGCAAATCTCCAGAGTCATGGCCCCTTCCTCTCGGGCGATTGCCTGAACCTCGGTCAGCAACTCCGAATCACTCTCCTGTTCCGACAGATTGGCTACATAGATAACTGGCTTGGCGGTCAGTAGATTCCAGCCCTTGATACCGAGGGCCTCCTCGCGCTTCAGCCTGGCTGCCCAGCCTCGTTCACCGGCGGCAACGGCATTCCGAACGCGATTGGCAAGCTCGAGCGTGGACTTGGCCTCGCGGTCTCCGGCGTTGGCTTTGCGGCGGACTCGGTCGATGATTTTGTCCAGTACTTCAAGGTCGGCCAGTGCAAGTTCGGTGTTGATTATCTCTATGTCCGACACCGGGTTCACTTCGCCTGAAACATGGCTGATCTTGTCATCGGCAAAGCAGCGGACAACATGCAGCAGGGCATCGACTTCCCTGATGCGGGCAAGAAACTGGTTACCCAGACCCTCCCCTTGAGAGGCACCGGCGACCAGACCGGCTATATCAACGAACTGCATCGAGGCCGGCACGATTTTTTCAGGGCCGACCAGTTCGGCAATCGAATCCAGCCTGGGGTCAGGCACAGAGACCTGGCCGATATTCGGATCAATGGTACAGAAGGGAAAGTTTTCGGCCGCTATACCCGCCTTCGTCATGGCGTTAAAAAGAGTCGATTTGCCTACATTGGGCAGGCCGGCGATGCCACAACTGATCGTCATTCTTGCTCGAAGGCCTTAGTGCATGCAAAGGAACGACGATGAAGCCGGTTCATCACACTCGCGGAGTCGCCTGCCAGCAGTTGATCGAACGAGTCGAGTGCGGCACTGGATGCCGCATCAATACAGGCCTGTTCTTCTTCAGAAGCGCGACTCAGCAGATACTTGTCCACTCGAGTGCCCGACATTCTCGGGTTTTCCCGAGGATGGCCCACGCCGATCCTCAAGCGCCAGAAATCTGCTCGGCCTCCGAGGTGCGAAACAATGTCCTTCAGGCCCCGATGACCTCCAGTACCACCACCCTTTTTGATTCGAACCTCGCCGGGCGGTAAATCGAGTTCATCGTGAACCACCAGCAGGGTCTCAGGAAGCAGGCGATAGTAGCCAAGTACCGCACTGACAGCGATACCGCTCTCATTCATGTAGGTCGTCGGAACCATCAACCGAACTCGGCTCTCGGGCAGGTTGACCATTCGGCTGTGAAAGCGAGTGCGGGAGAGTAGCTCGACACCGGCTCGGCAGGCCAGCGAACAAACAAAATCGGCACCTGCGTTGTGGCGATGGCCCTGATAGTCGGAGCCGGGGTTACCAAGCCCCGCAACCAGTCGAATGAGTGCCTCCATGGCCGACTTCAGTCCGGTAGAGCACCTTCACAGGTACAAAAAGAAAACCGCCTAATCCGGCTGCTCTTCGGTCGATTCGAAGTCGTCTGCCTCGGTGTCGCCCTCTTCTTCGTCTTCCGCCAGGCCGCCCCGTGGTTGCTGTACGCTGACCACTGGAAGATCGTGATCGTCTCCCTGCTTCAGAGCGGTCAGTTCAACGCCCTTCGGCAACTCCAGATCGGAAAGATGCACCGCTTCACGAACCTGCACATGAGCCAGATCGACCTCAATGAAGTCGGGGATTTGATTGGACAGACAACTGACCTCGACCTCGGTGATCGCCCTGGAGATGTTGCCGCCCTGGTTTTTAACTCCGATGCACTTGTCTTCGTTGACAAGATGCACAGGAATACGCACCGTCACTCGCCGGTCCTCGAGGATTCGCATGAAATCCAGATGCGTCACATTGCCCTTGACCGGATGCCGCTGAATGTCTCTCAGCAGGACCTTTTCTTCCTTGCCATGCTCACCCTGAATGGTAACTATGTGAGAGAAGAAGGTCTCCTCTTCGAGGATTTTACGAAGCTCCCTGCCCGGAAAAGTAACCTGTTGAGGCTTCTCGTTGCCTCCGTAAATAATACCCGGCACCGAGTCGCTTAAACGTCTCAAACGTCGGCTGGCCGACTTGCCTGAGCCTTCTCTGGTGGTTGCATTCAGTACCAGCTTTGTCATCTTTCCAACACTCTTCTTGCTCTGATAGGGATTTTTTACAAGGCTCTCGATGTGCGCTCGCTACAACTATTTATTCTCTATGCCCTCGGTCAGCACTCTCTATATTCCCTCGGCCAGCTACGCCCTCAGCCAATGCTCTCATTCGGCCCTGGCTCACCAGCCCCGAAACTCGGGTCAGTCAAACATGGCTGACAGGGACTCCTCGTTACTGACTCGGCGAATAGCCTCAGACAGGACGACATCAAGGCTCAACTGCCTGATCAGCGAACACTCCTCAGCGGCCGGACTCAGAGGAATGGTATCCGTTACCACCAGTTCGGCGAGTCCGGAACTTTCTATCTTCTGAACGGCATCATCCGACAAAACAGGGTGAGTAATGTAGGCGAATACCCGATTGGCACCATTCTGCATCAGCACATCGGCGGCCTGCACAATGGTGCCACCCGTGTCGATTATATCATCAACTATGATGACATCTCGCCCGTCAACCTCACCGATGACGTTCATAACCTCGGATTCGTTGGGAGCCTCCCGGCGCTTGTCGATGATCGCCAGATCGGCACCGTTGATCTGCTTGGCGATGGCTCGAGCACGGACCACGCCACCGACATCGGGAGAGACCACGATAGTGGATTCGGGGTGATTGTGTTCAAGCAGGTCCTTGACCATAATCGGCGAAGAATAGACATTGTCCACCGGACAATCGAAGAAGCCTTGTATCTGATCGGCGTGCAGGTCGACAGTCAGCAGACGGTCGATATGTGCCGCCTGCATCATGTCGGCCACCACTCTGGCACTGATGGGGACTCTGGCTGAACGCGGACGGCGATCCTGCCTGCCGTATCCGAAATAGGGGACCACCGCAGTGATGCGCTGGGCGGAGGCGCGGCGCATTGCGTCAGCCATCAGTAGCAGTTCCATCAGATTGTCGTTGGTGGGGGCACAGGTTGACTGAATGATGAATACATCCATGCCTCGCACATTGGTATCGACTTCAACCAGAACTTCGCCGTCCTTGAAGCGGCCAACCTCGACATTACCCAGAGGGATTCTCAAGCTTCTGGCAATTCGGTCAGCCAGCACAGGCGTGGCGTTACCTGAAAAAAGTACATAGTTCATATCAGCACTCAAACAAACCTGAAGACGGGAAGTTCATCTTTTTTTCCGGCCGAACACTCGCACAGGCCGATCAATGAAGAGCCTGCTCTGGCTGGGGTGGCAGGATTCGAACCTGCGCATGGCGGGATCAAAACCCGCTGCCTTACCACTTGGCTACACCCCAGAAAAAACCGGATTGCGGCCTGGTTTCAGGATGACTTGAAAGCAAGTTGAATTACGCCGGGCCGTCGGAGGATTGGTAATTGTGCAAACGAACACCTTTGATGTCAACGCAGTCTGACGAATCTCGTCCCTGCAGGGCGGCGAAACGAGGGCAATCAGTTGGCAAGGAGTTGCCATCTGCGAGCAGCCACTCGGCAGGACACCGCTTGAGTCGATATCTCAAGAATTTGAGGCAGATCGCCTGCCGACCTTTGCCACGAGACTCGCCAACCCTGTTGAACGAAACCGTCGCCCGGCGTCCTCTGCAAATTCAGGGCCGGGTCGGGTAATGCACGAAGCCAGTAGGCGAGTGATGCAATCGGAATCGACGACACACCCAGACTTTCGAGTCGGCCCTGCGCATCTTGTCCGCTATGGGGGTTGCCTTCGGAATCAACCCAGGAAAAAGACTCTCCGCTGCCGGCCAGAGACATTCGCCCAAAGCCCATGGGCCCGCTGAAGCTGGCCTGCCAGGACGGGCCATTCTGTTGCCAGAAAAAGGACGCACTGCCGCCATTCGTCGCTGTTCGACAGCCGACTTTGCCGCTGAGGCTCCAGTGTGTTCCCAACTGAGACGAGTCGACAATTGGCCGAGGGGCTGTTGTACAGCCTCCAACGAGCAAGCCAAGGCTTGCCGCAAGAGTCAGCGCAAGAAAGTACGGGCGATGCCGAAAAAAACTGTTCATGCTCCGCAGTCGGCAAGCGGCTTTGTCGAAGAATGATAATTCACTTGAGGCGGCTACGCTTGTCGGCTTCTCCTGACTTCAGGGGAATTTTTATCCTTTCCCTCTGGTGCTGAGGATTCTTTATATCCTCTCTGGCTGAAGGCTCTTTATACCCTTCTGGCTGA
>RKSB01000164.1 GCA_007571095.1 K189A clade bacterium
GTCGACTGAGTACGAGAGAGTCTCGTGAAGTACATATCCTTTTTGCGATGGCGAGTCGCCCTTCGATGTTTTCAGCGAACGTTGCTGGTCTGCTGCCTTGCAGCCGCTTCGCCTCTGCAGGCTGTCGTTTTTGGTTGCAGTAACTGCGCCAACTGGTGGGAACAATTGATCCAGAATCAGCAGCTTATCAAACAGCACGTCACTCAGCTCAGGCAACTCAGGGCACAGATAGAAACGCTTCAAAACGCCGCCCGTAATGCCCAGAGGCTTGGCACATTCATTCATCACCAGGACGCTTTTGATGCCATCAACAGGGTTCACGCTCTCACCTGGGACAATCAGCAGGCGGCGAATGACCTGCAGCAGGCTTCACGAGGCATCGAGGAGGCTTATCAGGGCCAACGTGGCCAAAAGGCAGAGGGATTGACCTACAGCGAGCTTTATCAGCGCTGGAGCGAACGCAATGCACGGCAGATAGAGCAGGCTCGAAGAGTTGCCCGTCTGCACAATCAGACGCTCGCTGGCGACCAGAAGAAGGTTGAATATGTGTCAACGCAACTGCGCTCTTCCGAGGGCATGATGCAGGCTCTTCAGGCGGCGGGGGAAATTGCCCAGCAACAACTGCTGCAGCTGCAAAAGCTGAACACGCTGCTGGCTGCCCAGATTCAATTCAATGCCGACAGCAAGGCGCAGATGGCCGAAAAAGAAGATGTTCGGGCGAGTGAACGGAATCGGTTTCTTTCTCGAGAAGGAGTGGATGGTCTGGACTTGACCGGCCAGGGTCACAGGGCAGGGCAGGAGTTTCGACGCAGCCCTCAATAGACGAGGCGATGACTCGATGATGAGGCAAAAACACTGGGTCGCTGTTGTCTGTACCTTTGTTCTTTCATGGCTGTCTACCAGCACTCTTGCGGAAACCGGCATTAATATCGGCACGGTGGAGAGCTTCCAGTTGAATCTGGAGCAGTTGGTGGCTGCCTGGCGGCCTCGACTTCAGATTTTTGCCACCGATCTGTTGTTTGCCCTGACAGGCATTTCGATTGCCTGGCAAGCCATTCTTATGGTCATCAAGACACCGAGCCTGCAGGATTTTTTCTCTGCGGTCGTACGCATTATCCTTTTTGCGGGGTTTTTTCTGGCCGTCATTCGATACTCTGCCGACTGGACCGAAGCCCTCATTGAATCCTTCACTCAAGCTGCCGCTGAAGCCCTTTCGGACAGCCAGAAACGAGTGTCACTCAGCTCGGCGGACACTCTTAGATTGGGTATTCGTCTGGCCATTCAGATGATTGAAGGCAGTTGGTTCAATCTGGTCGCCATGCTGTTGCTGGCAGCACCGGTGATGGTGATTCACGCGCTGATGGCCGGCTATCAGTTGCTGGTGCTGGCCGAAATGTACGTTGTGACTGCTGCCGGCGTTTTGTTACTGGGATTTGGCGGTTCAAACTGGACGATGGATTATGCTCGCCGCTACATTCAATACTGTGTCAGCATCGGGGCCAAGCTGTTTACACTCTATTTGATGGTCGGCCTCAGTCATCAGGTTTACGGTTACATCATCAAGACAACCACCTGGTCGGCCGCCAGCGGGCTGGCTGCACTGGGTACGATGATTCTGATCGCCCTGCTGGTCTGCAGCCTTCCCGGCATGGTTCAGAAAATCATCAATGGTGCGCATTCATTGGGAGAAGAGGGCACAGGCCGAGTGTCGGTACCGACTGGTTACGGCACTCAGGCGGCAACTGTTGTTGATGCTGCCAGAACCCTGACTTCAACTTCTGGCAGAGGGCGCGAGGGGCAGGGTGTGAATAATTCGGGGCTCGCGCTTCGGGCGGCCACTCAATCAGCCCGTCAGCTTCTGCCCAGGTCGGCCAGTTACCAGACTTCCGCCGATTCACTGGAAAAGTTGCGTCAGCTACAGGCCAGTCGAGCCCGTAGCGGTGTCCGGATGAAACGGCAATAAAGTCTGTGCTTACCCGGCTTCAGCGGCCAATGAGTTCAGTGTCCTGAAGCCTTGCACCCTTTGTGCGCACTTTGGTCAGATCGGCGTGATAGGTGATGACTTCAACGAGTTCGGCATCGGTCAAGTCGGCACCGGATAAATCGGCACGAGAAAAATTGACCTTCTCGGCCAGAATATTCTTCAGATTTACGTTGGCCATCTTTGCTCCACTGAAATTGGTGCCGACAATTCGCGCATTGGTCAAGTCGGCGTCAGTCAGAGCGGCCATTCTCAGGTCAACCATTCTGATCTTGTTACCGAACAGTTTTGCGCGGCTCAGGTCGGCTCCGAACAGAAGCGTACCGGACAGTTCGGCGTCAATCATGTCGGTGTCACTCAAGTCACTTTCGTTCATGATGGTTCGAATGAGCCTGGCTTTGTTGAGGCAGGCACCCGACAGGTGAACATTGTCGCAGATGCTGTAGGAAAGATCGGCCATCGTCAGATTGGCACTCCTCAGATCGGCCTTGTATATGGTTGCTTTCTCCAGAGAGCAGCCGGTAAGGTCGGCTTCAACCAGGCTGGCTCGCATCAGGTTGGTTCGAACCAGCTTGCTGTTGGACAACCTGGCCCTGTCCATCGTCGCACCCGTCAGAATGGCACCGCTCAGATCAACGCCTACCAGTACGGCTTCGGTCAGGTCGCAACCGGCCAGAGTCACATCGCGCAGATTGGCACCAGTCATGTCAACTCCCGCCAGATCGGCACCCTGCTCCAAAATTCGCTCGACAATCTTGCCGTCGGCGGTTTTGACAAACAGGGTCCTGTCAGAGTTCGCGTCTGATTTTTCCTGGTTACCCACCTCGAATCACCATAAGTAGTTGTAACAACAGGCCAAACGAGATTCCGAAAGCCTGACAAGTTTCTGACTGTCCACTATTTTTGCCATAAATCGCAGATATTTCTGACAGCTTTCGTGGGTCGGATAGCAAAGCATCTGCTCGCTTCCGCATTAAATTAAGGACAGACCTGATTATATTACAAGGAGCGAAGGGGCCGAGAGTCTTTGCTCGGTTCGCTGCCATGATTGGATTCAACGAATACATAGCTGCACGACAGGATTGGAACGAGAGATATGGGTCCTATGTAGCCAATGCAAGACAGTGGCGGCTGACCGCGCTGATGGCTCTCGGGGCGGCCATCGTTTCGATAACGGGCCTGATTGGTTTGGCCAGCCAGAACAGGTTGATTCCATACATCATTGAAGTCGACGGCAAAGCCAGAGCCATTGACGCCTACCCCGCCGATCAAATCAGGACACCGGGCAATCAGTTGATTCGATCCGCACTGGCCAACTGGATTCTCGACTGGCGCACCGTAACCCTGGATGTCGAATTACAGAAAAGAGCCCTTTCTCGGGCATACGCCTATTTCGACAACCATTCCCAGACGGCCCGAAAAATCAACGCCTGGTATCGCCTCAACAATCCTTTTGAACGTGCCCTCAAGGAGTTGGTGCATGTGGAGGTATCCAGCGTCCTTTCGGCTTCAGAACATTCCTGGAGAGTCAACTGGATTGAAAACTCTCAGGACCGGCAAGCCACTCAACCACCAGTCAAAGAAGCCTTCACCGCCCTGCTGACCATCAAAAACAGTCAGCCACCGATCGAGCAGCTGCTGCTGAATCCGGTTGGAGTGTTTATTCACGCCATCGACTGGTCTCAGGACAAGCCTCTGGGGAGTTCCTCGAAATGAACTGTCGGCGAGCCTTGTTCAAGTGTCTGTTGCTGTTTCCGGCGGCTCCGTCCATGGCCGGTGTCGACCCGAAGGACTGGACAGGGCAGGATGCCGAACTTTCGTCTGCTCAGGTGGATGCTGTAGAGGCACTCACTCCCTGGCTGGAGAATCCTCAGCATCCGACCATGGCCGATGGTCGCCTGCAATTTGTCTTTGGTGCCGGTCGGGCAACCCTGATTTGCGCGCCTTTCAGGATTTGCACCATTGAACTTGAGCAGGGCGAGAGAGTAGCCAGAGACGGCTTGCACCTGGGTGATACCGCCCGTTGGCTGGTCACTCCTTCGGTGGGTGTGGATGCCACAACACACCTGATGGTCAAGCCTCTGGTGGCCGGCCTTGATACCAGCATGGTGATTGTGACCGACCGCCGCACCTACCATCTTCACCTGCTGTCTGACACCACTCGATTCATGCCTGCCATTCGCTGGCTCTATCCTGAGCGTCAACAGCTCGCATGGTCGGACTATCACGCATACAAGGCCGATCAGGCACAAAAAAACACTCTGCCCGATACTCAACAGAACCTGGCCGACCTCAACTTTGGATACGACATAGGCCACTGTCGCAACTGCCTCTGGCGACCTGTGAGGGTCTATGACGATGACCAGAGGGTCTATATACAGATGCCCCCCTCTGTTGCCCGATTGCAGGATATGCCGATTCTGCTGGTTGAATCCGGCTCTGTTACCGGCCTGGTCAACTATCAAGTTCGCGACAGCCACTACATAGTCGATGGCCTGTTTGAACGAGCCTGGCTGATTGCCGGCACCGGCCACAGACGCCAGAAAATACGTTTGAACAGAAGATGAAAACGTCCTTTCTTCGATTACCGATACTTGTTTTGCTGATAGCTGGCTGTACCGGACCCCTGCCCGGCGAATACCCGAAGCCTGTTTCCTTTGAATCCATGCTGGCAATCAGTGATATGGCGAGCCTGATGAGAACCGACTGGCCGCCTGCACTGCATCATTTATGGGTGGTACCCGGCGACCAGAGCAAACTGCTGGATGCCGCCCTGCGGAGAGTAGGCTATGCCATTGATTCAGAAGAAAAGCCAGCCAGCACCAGCGTTGACTTTTCCTTTCACAGGTTTGGCGATCTGGATTGGTGGGAGGCCACTCTGACGGTAAACAAGGACTGGCGTCTGACTCGGTTCTACGAGTCGAGCCAGGGTCGGCTGGTGCCGGTCAGCGGCTTCACCCTTGGTGGTGGCCGCAGTCTCAAAGGTCCGGTGAGTCAAGGAAAGCGGGCTCATCGGGCCGCCACCGATTCGTCAGTTGAACAGGATGCCGATGGCACTCATGGGCGATGGTTTGTCGAGGTGATGAGAACCGCCGACGAAAAAGCTTTGGATTTCGCCAGTGTCATTATGCAAGGGCTGGGTATGGCAACCAGTTCCAGGCCGACCGCCGATTCAGCTGAGCAGGTTTTGCAAGTCGGGCCTTTTACTCACCTGCGAGCGGCCCAAAATGCTCTGGAGAATGTTCGCTCAGCCGGTTTCAGCGGAGCATCACTGCTGGCTGTTCGTGAGCCTTCCATGCCGCCGCCTGCTCAAAAAACATCCGATCTGTCGACTCAGCCCACCTGCGGTCCGGTGGTGCTTGAACGAGGGTCTCTGCGGGCCAATATCGAGCGTCTGGTCGAGGAATGTGGTTACAGCATGGGACGCTGGCCGGACGAAGAAGGCTCTCGGACGGTCGACTGGATTGTTCGCAAGGCCCACACGGTGACAACCGAGGCGAGTGTTCAGGGCCTGCTCAATCTGCTGAGGGACACCTACGGCATCGAGAGCGACCTGCGACAACAGACAAAAACCATTCACTTCAGGGAAATCGGCGATGAGTAAATACCAACTGTGCCTCGGCTTGTCTTTGATGATGATTGCAGGCTGCACTACGAATGATTTTTTTGAGCCGTCATTGGCCCCTTTGTCTGAGACACCCGAAGCCTCTTTACCGGCAACTGACACTGCTATTCAACGCCACCCTGACCGAGTGCTGATTCCGAAAACCGCACCCTGGCTGAGTTCGGCACTGGATATCAATTATCAGGGAATACCTGCCGTTGTTGCGATTGAGCAGATCGCCAGTTCCTACCCGATCAAATTCCTGTTTACTCCCGATTCCAGCCTTACGGTTCAGGATCCGGCTTTCTCTGTCAGCGTCAAGGATCACCTCGACAGTATCTGTAGCCAGGCCAACTGGGCCTATACCGTCACTGCTTCCGGCGTGGTGCTTATCAACGACATAGAGACTCGCGTATTCAACCTGGCCATTCAGCCCGGAAACACTCGATCCAACATTCGGTTGCACAGCCTGGGCGGAGGCACTGCCAGCACTCCTGCACGAGGTGCCGAGAATGCCTTGACGGTTGAGCTTGACCCTTACGAAAACGAGGTGGTTGCCCTGATTAACAGTGTTCTGGGTTTAACAGAACAGGAGGACCAGCAACCCGATGCGTCTGTCCACTCGCCAGACCCCAGGACTCGCGTCGCCCTGTTACCGAGTGCCAACGGCGTTGTAGTCACGGCCCCGCCTCATCTGATGAGGCAGGTTGAGCATGTTCTGTCGGATTATGTTGCCACCACCGCCAAATCGGTGGTTCTGCATGTGGCCTTCTTTGAAGTCGATCTTGCGCAGTCGAGAGAGCGCAGCCTGAATCTGGGCCTGCTGTGGAACAACGCCACAAGATTCGGCATTCGCATAGTGCCGCCGACCGCCTCTCTGGCCAACCCGTCCAACCTGTCGCTCAATTTTAATTCCGGAAACGCACGCGGCTCCTCGGCGATTCTCAACTGGCTGAATACTCTCGGCGAAACCTCTCTGGCTTTTGAGGACACGGTTGAGGTCCGCAACAACTCAGTCGGCTCTCTGGATGTCACCAACAACCGCCAGTATGTCAAGAGCATCAGTCGTGAAAATCAAACCACCGGAGCCATCACCGCCCAGACTCCTGTCGTCGAGTTTGATGTTTTGCGAACCGGTTGGTCCATTCACCTTCAACCGACCATCACAGGCGACCTGATAGTAGTCAGGATCGGCCTTTCTCGAAGCAACTTTGTTCGAGAGGTCCCCTATACCTTCGACTCTGGAAGGATAGCCGGCACAAACTTCATCACTTCCGACTACAACCGCCTGATGGCTATTCGTATGCGGAATGGAGAAACCAAGTTGCTGGCTTCGCTGAACAGTCAGGAAAAACGCCAGCAAAAATCACGCACGCCCTGGCTGCCCCTGCTGGGCGACCGACGCTACCGTACCTCCAGAAACACGGAGACGGTCATGATGCTGTCGGCGGAGATTCTTTAAGAGATTCCATAGATGTACCTTGTTCGAGAGCATCTGTCAGGGTCGCCGATGAACTTTGTGCACTCGGCTCCAGAGATGCCGTTGACGGATGATCTGGACTATTTCGGCCGGTGGAAGATGGCGACTCGACACCTGGCCAGCCAGTCTGCCATTGCAAGCCATGTCTGCATAGTCACCGATGCCGACGGCACTCAGATATGGCGAGTCGGACCCGGAGCAGGTTACTGCCTGGCGGCATCCATCGAAAACTGGCTGCAGGAAAACCCTGAGATTCAGGATGCTCTGGTGGTGATTCCGCTGGATCGCCGGACCTATCTGGCCGAGGTCGAGTTCGGGCTGATCGTTCGGGAGGTTGCTCTGGTCCACAGTCGTGCAGTCGAAGAGATGGAGGCTCCGACAAAGTACAAAACCCTGCTGATTTTTGATGCCGGCGGCCTCGGCAATCAGCACCTTCGTCCTTTTGGCGAGCTGGTCAAAGTGCCTTTCAACCTCAAAAAATTCTCTTACGAATGGGCACCTCTGGTCTTTTTGAAGCAGGGCATGGTGCACAGGGTACATGTCTTTTTTGCGGCCTCCCTGGTCGTCGCCTCTCTCGGCTGGTACTGGTTTGAACCGGCTGAAGAGGCGGTCATTCAGGTCGCCGAAGTGGTCACCCAGAAACCTTTGGCGGCTCCGCAGGCAGATTTTTCGGCAGCCGAGCAGATTGAGCAGTTTGTTCAGACGATTGACTACCCGTTACTCAAAGCTCTGGTCTCCGACCGCCTTTCGAGCATCGTTTTTCAGGATGGCCAACTGATCGCCAGAGGAAACCTCGCCGACTCCTGGCCCGCCAGAGTCGTTGCAATGAGCGAGCACAGACCCGACGGCCAGTTCAGCCTCAACAGCGAAGGCTGGCAACTCAAGCTTCCATTGCCGGTGAAACCGGATCGCAGGCCCTTGAGCGAACACTCATACCTGCCCGCAGTGCAATCGCTCTTTGCGGCCGCCAGAGCTGCTCGCGCCCGCATCAAGTTGAGCGGCAACTTCACGGATGAGCGCACGAGTGCATCGACCTTCGAGGTTACGCTGGACAAGCCGCCGCAAACCGCCCTGCACCTGCTGGCGAAAAATCTCGCCAATCAACCGGTCGAGTTTGGCCGACTGAACTGTGAATACAACCGTTACCAGGTACAAAGCTGTCGCCTGGTGCTGACCGTCAAGGGTAAACCCTGATGCCTTTTATGATCGCAATCCTGCTTTTCCTGAGCATTCTTTCGGGCTCTGCCGAAAGTCAGGTGCAAGCCTCGGCACCGACTGAGGACCTGGATGCACTTCTGTTTCACCTGTCGAGGCAGCGCGAAGTCTTTTCAAGTATGCAGGAAATGTCCGCCATTCTGGCCGATATAAGGGACCATCTGCCGGTCTTGAGAGAGGTTCTGAAGCACTCGGACGACAAAGGCCTGTCCTCTTTGCCCGGTCTGCTTGAACGGCTGGACAGGCTTTCTGAGCGCTCAAGCCTGAACATGCGCATCAGTCGGGCCGAAAGGCTGCTTCAACTAACCGAAACGCTGGAGCAGATGCAGCAGGCCGACCCTCGAACGCTACGTCTGTTGCTCGAAACCAGTGGTGCCGCCAGTCTGACTGAGTTGATCGGCCTGGAAAGAAAGGACTTTGAGTTGAAGCAGTCGCCGCCGACTCATGACATTCGACTGCTGCTGGCCAGAGCCGCCAACCCTTACAGCGAGGCCGGTGTGGTGCTTGAACTAAACGGTCGGTTGATCGTCCTGTCTTCGGGAGAGAGAAAAACGACCTCCACCGGATTTGTTGAACTGCAATCGGTCAGGGCAATCCATGCTGGCTTTGAAGTCCTCTTGTCCACCGAAAAAGGGGATCGGCGGATGGTGTATCAATGAGAACCGCCAACTCACCGGTTTCGCAGGCGGTGAGCCGTCTGCAAACCCTTGATCCCAAGAAACTCTGCAAGGAGAGCGCGGTTACATCCTATCTGGCAAGCACGCCCACACTCAAGGCCGTGGTGAGTGAAGACGGCAGATGTTTTGTTGCTACCAGTACGCATCCGCGTATTGCCAACTACCTGTTGGCACAGGTGCGTCATGTCCTTGGCAACGCAGAACAAATACAGGTGTCACCCATTGCGATTGACCAATGGTTGAGCCGCCATCGGCCAAAGTCTTCGACTGCTGGCTCGGGACAAAAAAATCAGGTCAACGACAAGCTGAACTATGTGCTGCATCGGGCCATTGAGGAGGGTGCCAGCGATATTTATCTGGACATTGGCAGCCACAAGACTCGGCTGGCCTTCAGGAAATACGGCCTGAAACGGCTGGTTGAGGAATATGACCGAGAACTGGGTCTGGCCTTGGCTCGCAGCATGTGGGCACTGGCTTCAACCGGCAATTTTGAGGAGAACGCGCCTTGCGACTGCTCCTTCTCCATTCGATATCGCGGCCGAGAATACTGGGTCAGAGGCAACAGCCTGCCCGATGTCAGGGGCCCCCATCTGGTTTGCCGACTGCGTGATCCTGGCTTCACCCTTTCGCTTGATGCGCTTGGTTACAGCCCTCAACAACACCGTCAGATTGAAAAAATGTACAGCATTCCAAACGGACTTCTGCTGGTTACCGGCGCGACCAATTCAGGCAAATCGACAACTCTGAGCGGGTTGATGAGCCGCCTGCCCGACACGCAAAAAATCATTGAAATCGCCGACCCGGTTGAGGTTTACATGGACCATGTTACGCATGTCGAACTCAACCGCTACCATCGGGATGCCGCCGAGATCTTTGCCAGAGTGCAGGCTTCTCTGGTCAGACAAAATCCGGATACCCTGATTCTGGGCGAAATTCGGGACTCGATCACGGCAAGTGCGGCCACCAGCATGGCCATTCAGGGCAAAAGCGTCTATTCAACCCTGCATGCACCCTCATGCCTGACCACCATTCCTCGTCTGCAACACCTGGGCGTGGATGCAGGTCTTCTGGGCCTGCAAGGCTTTCTGATCGGTGTGATAAACCAGAGCCTGGTGCCCAAGCCCTGTCCTCATTGCGGTCTCGACAAGCACCAGAACCCCGAGCAACAGGCGAGATACAGGGATCTGTTTGGCTCCGGCCCAAGACACATCAACCCGTCCGGTTGCTCGAACTGTTTTGGTGGCGTTGTCGGCCAGACGCTGGTGGCGGAAATCTACCCCTTTGCACTGGATCGAACATCGACCGTTTACAGCCTGATCGATCGCCGGGACTTTGTCGGCATCGAACGTTACATGAAAAGCACTCTGAACATTCAGACCAAGCACCAGCATGCCGCCATCAAGATCGCTGACGGAACCATTGCACCGGCCGAAACCGAACAGTTGATCGGAGAGTTTCACTTCGATCAACTCGAACGATCTTCACCGACCAGCACAATATCCACGGGAGAACTCAAATATGCCTGAAATGCGTTCCAAGCCCCTGTCCTCTGTGGCTGTCATGAGCAGCCTTTTTCTGGTTTTGGGGCTGGTGATTCTGGGATTTCCAGAGACGGTTCTGGCCAAAACCGGCAACCTGCCCTGGGAGACACCCCTGAATACTCTGAAGGAGAGCCTCACCGGTCCGGTGGCTTTGGCCATTTCGATTTTGGGCATTGCTGTGACCGGCGGCATGCTGGTCTGGGGCGGCGAACTCAACGAGTTTGCCCGGCGAGTCTGCATGCTGATACTGGCGGTCAGCTTTCTGGTTGGCGGTGCCGGCATCATGGGTGCCTTTTTTCCCGAGGCTGCGGGTGCCGTTCCGGTTCAATTTGAAGAACTGGCGGCAAACAGAGAATAACCCGATGAAGAAAAGATGTTTGTCCGACTGAAGCACTGGTGGCGGCAGCACCTTGTTTTTGATCTTGAACAACGTGCCCTGCTGTACGAAACACTGGCCGCCCAACTGGCCTCTGGGTTGCCTCCACAGAGAGCCTTTGAGGGCCTCTGTCAGTTTGCACAGATTACGCCTGTTATCAGCAAAGTGGCGGCGACTGCCGCGGCGGCAGGCAGAGAGGGGCGATTGCTTACAGAGGGACTCGCCGAGAGCGGCTATATCCCGCCGGTTGAGGTGGGTATTCTACAGATAGCCGAGCGCAATAACAGACTTCAGAGTGCCTGCGAAGGTCTGCAAAATCAGGCAAAAGAACGCCTGTCTTTTGTGTCTGTTGTTGTCCTGCCCAACAGCTACTACCTGTTTATTTTGATGGTCTTACTCTTTATGGCGTATCAGGCGGAAGAACTTATTCAGGCGATCGGACATGGTTCCGATTCAGTCCATGTTCCCGCTTATCAGCTATCCCTGCTACTCAAGGGCTGGGCAATGCCGATAGCCAGTGGCCTGGCTCTGGTGATACTGACCATCGTTTTCGGCAGGTCCTTCCTGACCGGTTTGACGCGCAGGATACTGGGGTTTTTTGATCTTGAATACCGGTCTCTGCTGGCCATTCGGTTTGCTGATATGGCCAGTGTTTTAAGCACCGAAGGTGCGACCCATCGCGACATTCTGGATGCCGCCCAGTTGGCTTTCGGCCATGAAGCCTATGTCAGATGGGCCGTTGCGGAGGCTCGGCAAAGGCATCTGGGTGATGGTGAGACCATTGAAGACTCGCTGGCCGACACTCTGTTAACCGGCTCTCTGTCGAGCCTTCTGTCCGCCCTGACACCCGGGCGAGAGCAGGAAGCCTATCCGGCTGCCTATGAGGCACTGGGTCGAATTCAACGGGTTCGCCTGCGTACGCAATATCGCTGGATCGCAGCCGGCTTCAGAATGCTTCTGTTGGCAAGCATCGCCCTGTTGCTGCTTACTCTGATGCACGGCGTCTATACGGTTTTGTCCAAATTTTAATCTTCAACTCAAAAGGAGGGAATCAAGAGGGAATATGGAATACCTGAGACCGAGTGCTGCTGTCCAAACTCGACAATCGGGCTTCAGCCTGGTTGAGCTACTTGTCTATGCCGCCATTGTGGCGGTTTCAGCGGTATTCATCGCCAATCAATTCGACAATCTGAGAGCCGGCGGTGCCATTGAACGTGCTTACGCCGAGATCGAAAAGGTGCGTTCTGCTGCCATCAGCTACCGCAACAGCCCGAGGCGATCCGGCTCCTATGCCGATATCACCATTACGCTGTTGGCCAATCAGGGTTACAACGTGCGGCCCTTCACCGATGGCGAAAACGAAAACACCTATGGCCGATCCATCACACTTGCATCCGCCGACAGTGGTGCCGATGCGACCCTGACTTACGAAACCGACTCGTCCGAAGCCTGTGGCCAACTGATCGAGCGGTACACAGGTGCCTACGGAATCAAGGGTAATCCCTCCTGTAGCACGAGTACGCTTACGCTCACTCTGGAGTAGCCGGTGAGTATCCTCGAACTGACCTCGGCCAGTTTTCTGGCGAGTATTTTCAGCATCACCGTCATTTTTGTGTGGCGCGACTCGCTGGAGAACAGAGTGCAGTCGGAGCAGATGGACAGGGTTGTCTCGACTGCTCGCAAGGCCAATTCGGTCAGCCGGTGCGATGCGGTTCGAACCTACACTTCGAATGAAATCGAAACGCTGGCCGGTCGCCCAGGCTGGTTAACCGGTGTGCAGGGAGAGTGGCGGTTCAAGCGACCGAGTCAGGGCAGGCTGGAACTCACGCTGGCCAACCCTTCCGACTCGCAAAAGAGGCTGTTTGAACGGTATGGTGGAGAGATTCGGGAAGAAAGTGCCGTTCTGTTGCTGGATATTCGCAGGAAGATTCGCTCTCACCGGCGGTTCTTTATTGATGCTCAGGGAGCCACCTGCTGATGCCGAAGAGCCGCCTTTGCAGATCAAGGGGTTACAGCCTGGCTGAGATGACGGTGGCTCTGGTGGTTCTGGGCTTTTTTCTGAAAGCCTTCTTTGAATTCAAGCAGGATCTGGTGGACGAGTCGGTAGTCAGCAGAACCGTCGAAGGCTTTGCCCTGATCGACGAGGCCTTGTATGCCTATCGAGTGGACAAGGGAAGCTGGCCCGCCAGCATGGATGTCCTGTCTGACTACCTGCCGAATTTCAACAACGCAAACGGTGTCGGTTTGCCCTATGCCATCGAGGCGGAGTCGAACGGAATCACTATTTCGACCGAGCTTCGCACCAAGGCTCAACAGACTGCGGTGGCAGCCGAGTTTCCGGTGAATGGTCAGACAACAGGCGACACTCTTGTTGCCATCGGGTTGCCGTTGCCTGGCCTTGAAAGTGCTCATTCTCAACTTCTGCATCGAAGCGGCGGTACGATGGAGGGTGATCTGGATATGGGGGGCAACGATCTCACTAATGTCGGGAATGTTCAGGCTGCCTCTGTTGCCGCCGATAGCCTGAGAGCACAGCAGGGCAGCCTGGAGTTTGTTGCCAGCGACACTGCCTCAACCAAGTGCACACAATCCGATACGCATCTGAGGGTGATGCAAAAGAGTGCCTCCGAAAATGGTCTGGTGACTATATGCGGTGACAGCACCGATCAAAAAACCCTGCCGCTGTCATCAGTCAAGGTTGAAAGCGGGCAAAAGGGCTCGGGCACCTTCGTTTTCGCGCCTCTTGGTTACAGCATCGACCAGTGCGCATTCTCGGTCAGCGGCCCCAGCATACACCCCGGCAGAACCGGTTTCGCTACCTCTTATCGGGCGATTCCGAGTGCCTATTTTAACGCCTGGCGAGTGTTTTTCTCGCAGGGAACCCGGCATTGCAGATCCGGCTGCGATATCAACGACCCAAAATATCTGGTCGATTATCAGATGGTCTGCAGCAAGTAAAAATCCAGTTGCCTTCTCGCGAAGCGCGTTCAGCCGACAGTCAAACTGATCCGGCTGCCGGAGTAAACAGGCTCAGCCCCCTCATTCCGGTAGTCGGCATGCTCTTTTTTGTGCTTGTTGCGGGCCTGCTGATTTATGCACTCACCCAGCGTTCGGCTCGGCAGGAAAAAAAGGATTCGGCCTATGCCTTTGAACGGCAGCCCGATGGCCCGTCTATTTCGCTGAACGCTGGTCTGAATGAGGTTCTGGCTGGCTCTTCAGGCCGTGTCGTCGAACCTGCGACAACGGCACCGCCGCCTTCGGAGGAGTTGCCCGATTTTGTTTTGGTACCGGAGGCTCTTCAGGAATTAGTGCCAGAGGATGTCGAACAGGCTGAAGAGATAGCCACCCACCATCAGCGGCTGTTTCTTGACGGTCTGCTGTCTCCCACTGTGATAAGAATAAGCAGCCCGCCGCCAGAAGTGTCTTCCCGTGATACAGCACAGAGGGCATTTAACAGTTCTTTTGAGGGTATTGATCAAGACTTGGAGCAGGCACTTTCAGCGGGTCAGAACCTGTCCGCTCGATTGCCGAATAGCCTTTCTGCTGCCGAAAAAACCGATAACTACCGAAATTTCCTCAATCGGACACAACCGATTGGCTATCGTCATGCTCAACCCAGGCCACCGCCGAAAGATTATCGACTGAAAGCCGGTACTCTCATCAGTGCTTTGCTGCTGACATCAGTCAACACAGATTTACCGGGCATGATGATTGCCCAGGTCAGCCGCAATGTACATGACAGTCAGCACATGCAGGCATTGCTGATTCCTGCTGGCAGCAGGCTTGTGGGCAGATACGACAGTCGAGTCGGCTTTGGTCAAAGGAGAATTCTGGCCGTCTGGCAGCAGTTGCAGTTTCCGAATGGGTCGACCCTTGAATTGGACAGGTTGCCGACGGTTGAGCCTTCAGGCGAGTCGGGTGTGCAAGCCAGCGTTGATAACAAGGCTGTGCAGGCCATCAGTGGTGCCGCCGCCCTGTCGGTGGTTG
>RKSB01000124.1 GCA_007571095.1 K189A clade bacterium
AGTAGGAGCCTTCAGCCAAATGCTCAGTAGGAGCCTTCAGCCAAATGCTCAGTAGGAGCCTTCAGCCAAATGCTCAGTAGGAGCCTTCAGCCAAATGCTTAGTAGGAGCCTTCAGCCAAATGCTTAGTAAACGTCTGATCGCCTGTCTTGACGTACGCAGAGGACGTCTGGTCAAAGGCGTTAACTTTGCCAATATTCAGGATGTCGGCGAGCCGGTTGAAAAGGCCGAACTCTACTATCAGGATGGGCTTGATGAGTTGGTGTTTTACGATATCACCGCCTCTGGAGACAAGCACCCTATTCTGTTGCAGTTTGTCGAAGAGGTGGCCGAAAGGATTTTCATTCCCTTGTCAGTCGGCGGCGGCGTGAGTTCTGTATCGGATGCCACTGATCTGCGGTTGGCCGGTGCCGAAAAGATCAATCTGAATACTCAGGCCGTACTCAACCCTCCGCTCATCACCCAGTGTGCAAAGGCTATAGGTTCTCAGAGCACCGTACTGTCAATAGATGTCAGAAGAACTGTTCGTTCGCCGGAAATTCCGTCCGGCTACGAAATTGTCATTGAAGGCGGCCGAAGGCCAACAAATCTCGACGCGCTGATGTGGGTAGAACAGGGCGTTCAACTCGGGGCCGGAGAGATAGTGGTGAACTCGATTGATGCCGACGGTGCCGGAAATGGTTACGACCTCGAATTAACCAAAACCATAGTCGATAGAGTACCGGTGCCCGTTATCGCAAGCGGCGGAGCGGGCAAGCCCGAACATCTGGCAGAGGTGCTGAAAGTTGCCGGAGCCGACGCCGCTCTGGTCGCCTCTATGGTGCATTTCGGTACTTACCGTACCAGCGAACTCAAGCACTACCTGCACCAACAGGGACTCAAGGTGAGAATAAGCTGGTGAGCCAGTCGAAGTCTGCCAGGGCTGTTCTGATAGAAGACAATCGGCTGCTGTGGTCCGAGGTACCGGCACTGAAGCCCGAAATCGGCGAAGTCTTGATTGATAACAAGGCCTCAGCAGTCAATCGTGCTGATCTGGTTCAGCGACAGGGGAGTTATCCGCCGCCGCCGGGTGCCTCCGAAATCCTTGGGCTGGAATGTGCCGGCATAGTCAAGTCTGTGGGCGAGGGAGTCACTCGCTGTTCGGTTGGAGATCGTGTGTGTGCACTCTTGAGCGGCGGCGGTTATGCCACTGAAGTGGTCGCCCCCGCAGGCCAGGTCTTGCCGATACCCAAAGGGTTCAGCTTTACTCAGGCAGCGGCACTACCGGAAGTCTTCGCCACCGCCTGGCTCAATCTGTTCATGGAAGCTCGGCTGCAAAGTGGCGAATACGTCCTGCTTCATGCGGGTGCCAGCGGAGTCGGTTCGGCTGCCATCCAGTTGTGTCGAGCTTTTGATGTTCAGGCCTTTGTTACAGTGGGCAACCAGAGCAAGCTGGAGTTCTGCATTCAGCTGGGGGCAGTGAACGGCATCGACCGACACAAGGGAAAATTCGTCGAACAGGCTCAAGCATGGACTCAGGGCAAGGGCTTTGATGTCATTCTGGATCCGGTTGGCGGAAATTACCTTAAGGACAACCTGAGGTCTCTGGCAACGGACGGCCGTCTGGTCGTCATCGGTCTTATGGGTGGGGCGACCGCCGAAATTCCACTGGCCGGCATGATGGTGAAACGACAGCGCATTATTGGGTCAACGCTCAGGGCGCGTTCCATAGCCTCGAAATCAATGGTCATGGATTCACTCAAACGAAACGTGTGGCCTCTGCTTGAAGCCGGTACGGTCAAGCCTGTCATCGACAAGGTTATAGCCATTCAGGAAGTTGAGAAGGCGCACTCGCTGGTCGAATCAAACCAGACCATCGGCAAGGTGGTACTGGCCATCGACGGCGAATCCTGAAGGTTCAGGAAAGTCCTGGCTGTACACTCACAGGATTCGAACCTGTGTGGCTTCGGAAGGCAAATTCAACGGGTTTTTATTCAAAAAAGCACTGTTTTCAGCACTGATTAATCCCTGAAATGCTATGCTGTGAATGACTTGATGTGTCAATGCTGTGCCAAGCATTGAAAAAATACTTAATGACTTAATGATTATGTATTAGGAAGATTGCAACAACCCTCGTGTCCGGCGTTGGGGCTGTTTATAGGGTCATAGAACACCCGTAGTGCGTTTCTGAAGGTTGTTCCTTATTTGACCGCATATACTTTCTGATACTACCTTTGAGTTGCATCTACTTTAATACGAAAAAGTAAGAGATTCTGTGTGTTGGAGAAAAAAATAACATGTCGAAAATCTATAAAAAAGTATATGTCGTATTTTCAATCTTAACTCTCACGATTTTCTTATCAGCGTGTGACTCCGAAAAGGGAACTCTTGATGGTGTTATAAGTTGTATCAATGAAAACGAAGATAAGGTTGGAATTTTATCAGAAAGATTCGTTAGAAAAGCGTGTTTTAGAAAACACGAAAAAACAGTCTCTGACCCTACTTCATCATGTTCTGCTGCAGTGGAGACAAATTCAGAAAAAGTTACTGTTACGTTTACTGGCAAATGCAGAAACGAAAGCAAAGATAAATTGATAACGTCAGTCACAACAAAAGTAACAATCTCAAATATCCCTAAAGCTGGGAAAAAAAAATGGAATATCTAAATCCATTGAAGGAACGAATAACAATGTAGAAATTTCTCCTACGGAAAGTTACTACTTTAAAACTGAAGGGTTAGTAGATGACGAACTAAAGGGTGTAACAAGAAACGGTCTTCCATATTGCAATAAATTAAAAGACGATAAAAAAGAAATTTGCGTCCATTGAAATTTTTTAAAACATAAATCCGTGGATTTAAATTTTTAGGAATTATTTTTTCTTCACCAACTTCTCAATCTGTTATTAGTTCTCTCATTCAACAATTGACCACTAACAATAATTGCAGTCATTCCGCCCAGTTTGTTTTCTTAATGCAATATTGGCATCACACATCTCATAAGACCTTCCTGAAGTCTTTTAACTTGGTCTCCAATGGTTTCATTACTTCTAGGTCGCAAGGTTTGTTTTACACTGGAAAGGTTTTGTTCAACCTTCTTGCCTTCGTTTCTGGCACGAAAACCAAAAGCGGCGGCGGTGGCCCTACGAAGTAATCTTGATTCCTTTAGGTCATTTCGATTATTTAATTCTTGTTTTAGTTCTTTATAAGTTTTCATTCTTGTTTCCATCTGCGGTTTGTTTAGACGCACTAACCCATCCGTTGGGTCAGTGCGTTCTCACATACCTGCGTATGTGCCCAAGACTCATCCAATCAGAAAAACCTAATTCAATAGGTAGGGTGGGTAATCCGATATCCCTTTACTGTCCACTAAACTACGGTAGCGATGTAGAACCGATTGGATGATTGTCTGCATCACTTGAGGGTTAAACTTCCTTCGTCCTGTTGGAAATCTTTTTATACCCCATCCAACTTTGGTGTTCCATCATAAAAAATGCTACCTGACCAAGTTCCGAACCCTTCAGGTTCTCAATGGGTTTGCATGCGCAATGTAAGGGATTTCCTTGCTCTATAGATTCGCAAAACGGTTTAACCGATAGGTCTCGGATTGACGACCTTTATATTTCTGGATGACGGTATCTCGGTATTTCTCTAGCAGATCCTTGAATTTCAGGCTCGGGGATAACCTGGAAGTGTTCAGTGGTACAGAACGGATTGCGTTTTCGGTTTCTCTGCGCCAATCCGGTGCATCCGATTTTTTCTCGAATGTTTTAGTGAAACTTCCCCAACCAGCAATTCTGACTTGAGCATTCCACTTTATCCCTCTTCGTCTCACACAACCCATGACTTGACCTTTCACTGTGTCAAATCAGTGTCAAACCAGCGTCATCTCTGAAGAATACTGGACAATTCACTGCATAAACCGCAGAAAACCTGGCGCACCCGACAGGATTCGAACCTGTGGCCTTTGGCTCCGGAGGCCAACGCTCTATCCAACTGAGCTACGGGTGCCGAGTCGCCGAGAGTGCGGACATGACGCTCATTTCGGCTACAATCCGCCGTACGACCCGTCGCAAGGCTGCATTCGCTTGCAGTTGCCGTCTTCGAAAGACCCAATGCCCGACTCGCCGCACTCCGTCATTATAGCCTTAACCCATTTCATAGACAGGTACACTCGGAGTCATCCTGAACTGGTCTCCGATGCCGATCCGAACTGGCGATCACCCTGTGAAATCGACTATAGCACCGACCGCAAAAAGGTCGCCTGGCGGCCTTATAAGCGCGAGCCAAACAACGACCTCACAGGGCTTGAGCGAGCACTCGAATGCCAAATGCATCATGACATAAAGGCCTATTACGAAAGTTTCTGGTCGGGTGACCTGATAGCGGAAGTCCCCGGCCTGGGTCATTTCAATCTACTGATGCCCTGGAATCAGGAGGACATGGAACGCCTGGTGGCCAACCTCATCGGCCATGCCCTTCAACAGAAACGACGTAAACGCGGGCTTACCTGGTTTTTTGGTTGCGCCAACGACGAGGATGACTATGAACGTTTCTTGTCCGTGGACAATGCCTCGGGCAAAGTGCTTCTGGAAACTCTGACGGATACGCAGAACGAGTTGCTGGCCAACAATCTGAGTGAATTCTTTCGGCAAATTCGACCTTCTTACAGGGTTCGGATGTCGGCGAACAGGTCTGTTTATGAGTAAGCTGGAACTGGGACCTGTCAGGCACTTAAGCGGTAGCCTTCGGCTGCCTGGGTCAAAAAGCATCACCAACAGAGCGTTGTTGCTCGCAGGGTTGGCCGAGGGTACGACTGACCTCCACCAGCCCCTGCAAAGTGACGACACCAGCCACATGGTAAAGGCCTTGCAGGCACTCGGTTGCAGAGTTGATTCCATACCGAAAGGCTATCGAGTCCATGGACTAGGCGGACCCTTCCCCAGCCATGATGGCCAAAAGCCCTTGAGCCTTTTTTTGGGCAACGCCGGCACCGCAATGCGCCCCCTGACCGCGGCTCTGACGCTCACAAGGCCTGGCCAGCGTAACCGAGAGGTGCATCTGTGCGGCGAACCAAGGATGTATGAACGACCCATTGACAATCTGGTAGATGCCTTGTCTGATTTGGGAGCAGAAATCAGCTACCTGAACCGAAAGGGTTTTCCGCCCCTGTCCGTTCGCAACAGCGGGCTGAACGGAGGCGAGGTTCGAGTCAGGGGTGATCGCTCAAGCCAGTTTTTGACTGCCTTGCTGATGGTTGCACCGCTGGCGAAAAAACCCGTTTCAATCAAGGTGGTCGGAGAACTCACCAGCAAGCCTTACATCGAAATAACCCTTGCCCTGATGGAATGCTTCGGCGTTACCGCAAGCCGATCCGACGACTTGACCTGCTTTGAAGTCAAGCCTGCAAGCTATCGCTCACCCGAAACATTGTCGATAGAGGGTGATGCCACGGCAGCCAGCTATTTTCTGGCCGGTGGAGCCATCACCGGAGGACCGGTTCGAGTGGAAGGTGTGGGCCGGCCGGCACTACAGGGCGATGTGGCATTCGCCGATGTGCTGGCAGCCATGGGAGCCGAGATTCGCCATGGTACCGATTGGATTGAAGCGAGTCGCACCACTGATGCCTTGACGGCGGTGGACATGGACTTAAACCATATTCCCGATGCCGCAATGACCCTTGCCACAACTGCCCTCTTTGCCAAAGGCATCACGCGCATTCGAAACATAGGCAACTGGCGTATCAAGGAAACTGACCGGCTGAATGCCATGGCAATCGAACTGAAAAAGCTGGGGGCCAGCGTCGATACGACAGATCAGAGCATCACCATAAGGCCGCCGGCTCGCCTGCGAAGTGCCACCATCGGAACCTGGAACGACCATCGCATGGCCATGAGTTTCTCGCTGGCAGCTCTGGGGCCGGTTGGCATCCGTATTCAGAATCCGGAATGCGTCGACAAAACCTTTCCTGAATACTTTCGAGTTTTTTCGAGCCTGTGCGACCGCTGACCGGGCCGATTCACTTTTTTGTCGTCAAAGGCGTCCTAGCCGGGCAGCAGGTGTGATACCGCATCCCGTTCCTCGATCAACTCAGCCTCAGTGGCTTTCATTTTCTCTCGGCTGAACTCGTTTATTTCGATGTCCTGAACAATCTGCCAGTCGCCACCATTGCAGACAACCGGATAGGAGTAGATCAAACCTGGCTCTATACCATAGTTGCCGTCGCTATAGACTCCCATGCTCAAAACATCTTCGGACCCCAGCATCCAGTCGTGTACATGGTCAAGGGCGGACGAGGCTGCTGAGGCGGCACTGGAAGCTCCGCGTGCCTCTATGATCGCAGCACCTCTCTTCTGTACTTTGGGAATAAAGTCATTGGTATACCAGTCGGAATCTATCTGATCAATGACACGAGTACCGCCGGCGGTTGCCCTGTGTAGATCGGGATACTGGGTCGTACTGTGGTTACCCCAGATGCAGACACCCTTGACTTCAGTGGTGTGGACACCCATTTTTTCGGCCAGTGACGCCATTGCCCGATTGTGGTCCAGCCGAGTCATGGCGGTGAAATTGCGTGGATCAAGGTCGGGGGCATTGCGCTGTGCAATCAGGCAATTGGTGTTGGCCGGGTTACCCACCACCAGAACCTTGACACCGGGTTTGGCTCGCTTGTTGAGTGCCTGACCCTGTGTCGAGAAGATGGCGGCATTGGCCTCGAGAAGGTCTTTTCGCTCCATCCCTTTGGAGCGAGGCCGAGAACCCACCAGCAAGGCGTAGTCTATACCCTCAAAGGCAACTTCCGGGTCATCTGTCGGCCGAATATCAGCCAACAGCGGAAAGGCGCAATCGGCCAACTCCATGCAGACTCCCCTGAGTTGAGGCATGGCCGGAGGAATTTCCAGCAACTGCAGAATAACCGGCTGATCTGGCCCCAGCAGACGACCTGCGGCAATCCCGAACAACAGGGCATATCCGATCTGGCCGGCGGCACCGGTCACTGCTACTTGAACTGGCTGCTTCATCTGGTACTTCTCCTGGAACTTGACCTCAGGCTGTCATTCTAAAACATGAAAGCTTTATGCGTTGAAGAATCAGGACAGCCGCCGGCGAGCTAGAGCAGGGGCAGAAAAGACTTTCCCTCTGACTGTGCCGGTGGCTCCATGCCGAGCAGGCTGGAGATTGTCGCTGCGATATCGATTGAGTGGACGGCCTGAATGCGCCGACCCGTCGGCACTCCTCTTCCGATGGCCATGAAAATACCGTTCATGTCGCTGTAAAGTGATGGCGGATAGCCATCCATGCCAAGCCTCCAGCCACGATGGCGAGCCATTAACCTAAACCCGCTGGCCTGCAAAGCGTTCAACTTGAAGAAAGTGTAGGGTGGTGTCGTTGTGACCACCAGATCACCTGTTCGACTCGAATGCACCAGCCTTTTCGAGTGCTCTATTTCGAAGGGACGCTCCACTTTGATATGAGGCACTTGACTCAGCAGTTCAAACGCCTGTTGGCGTAAACTCTCGTCCTCTATGTATATATTCAGCATCGCCGCACCACCCGTCACTCGAGCCTGAATGCCGGCTTTTTTCAGCATTCCCTTGACATCAATGTTGGTCTGGGCTTCGGTGAGACCATGATCGCTTACCAGAATCATGGTGGTATTCGCCCACAGCCTTCGTTCATCCAGGCCCTCCATCAGTTGCTGCAGACGACCATCCTTCTTTTTCAGGCGCTTGACAACCTCAGGGTGCTCAGGGCCTTGCCGGTGAGACAACACATCAACGCCATACCAGTGAGAAACGATCAGACGAGGTCTTTCGTCGAGTGGTAAATCCAGCCACTGCAAAATCTGACGAACCTCGGATGATTCTCTGGATCGCCTTTTCGAGAAAGGCACTTTGTAAAAACTGGCCGACTGTCCTTGCCAGGGTGAGCCAGATCCGATCCAGAAATTCACTGCGGTCTGAATGCCCTGACGTTCCGCTGCTGCCCAAAGGGGTTCAGCCATAATCCAGTCCGCCTCGTCGGCACTGTAATCGTAAAGTCCTCGCTCGCGGTCATAAAATTCGTTGTCTATGATGCCGTGAACGTCTGGCCATGTGCCTGTAACCATCGAGACATGGCATGGAAAACTGACAGTGGGGTAGACCGGAATCAGATGGTCCGCTCGAATTCCCTCCCTGATTAGCCTTTGGAACCCGGGGAAATCGGCCTTGTCGGGAGCATCGTGGCGAACTCCGTCGAGAGATATCAGAATAACGGTCGGTTGCAGGGCCAGCAGACGACCTTCCGGCCCGACTGCGAGCCAGAGCAGACAACCCAATAACCAGCTCCCAAAGCGCAGATTGGGCATGCAAAATCCCGAGCCTTCCTGTTGAGTGAATGGCGCCCATTCTATCACAACACCGCCACTTCAAAGACTCTGGAGAGGCGGTTAAACAGTGGCGAAACTTGACCCTGATGCTTGCGAGTGCTAGGATTTCCGAATTATTTCCGGCATTGCTTACCGATGCCGTTATCTTGTCTTTATGCCCCCTGTAGCAAGCTACCTGAATTCCAAAAGAGCAGGTTCGGGCACTACACTCCTCCGGGAAATCAACCAAGGCATAGTCTGTCTGTCAGTTCGGAGAGGCTTCTTCGAATCGCTTTAGGGTTGGCTCATTACATAACGGAAGTTCAGGGCCTGAACAGGATCAGGCTCTGACCGGACTGGAATTTATATGCGGAATCGAAAACAACCCACAGCAAACCTGGTCGAAAAAGGTTCGGTTATTCGGGACGCCCAGGGTCGTCCGACAAGGCAGGGAGCCTACTTTCCAGCACAGGAAAAGGATAGTTGCGGAGTTGGCTTCATCTGCAACATCAAAGGTCAGCCGTCACGACAAATCATCGAGCATGCGCGTGACATCAACTGCTCCATGACTCACAGAGGTGGCCAGGGTTACGAGACAAACACCGGAGACGGAGCCGGCATTCTCACAGCCCTGCCCTCAAGGTTCCTGCAAAAGGTCGCCAGCGAAGACCTGGGGCAGACATTGCCGCCACTCGGCGATTATGGCTGCGGCATCGTCTTCCTGCCTCAGGATGACCGAGAACGCGACTACTGCAAGAGCCGAATAGAAGAGCGCATTGTGCTGGCCGGCCAGGAATGTCTGGGCTGGCGGACGATGCCTCTGAATCCTGTAGAAGCGAATTTGGGTCAAGCTTCTCTTGAAGCCATGCCGGCCATAGCGATGCTTTTTATAAGGGGCAAGGAACGCAAGCAGAGCGATCTGGAACGCAAGCTCTACCTCATTCGAAAAAGCAGCAGCCACCTGCTGCGTAACGACAAAACCCTCACTCAACGCAAAAGTCTTTATTTCTGCAGCCTGTCAACTCGAGTGATCGTTTATAAGGGCATGCTCACGCCCGAGCAGCTGTTTGCATTCTTTCCCGATCTTGCTGACCCGGCGTTCGAGTCTCATCTGGCCATGGTGCACTCCCGTTTCTCGACCAACACCTTCCCTTCCTGGGATCGTGCCCAACCCAACCGCTTTATGAGCCACAACGGGGAAATCAACACTCTGCTCGGCAACAAAAACTGGATGAACGCCCGTCAGGGTGTCATGGACTCCGAACTGTTCGAGGACAAGCTTGCGCAACTCTTCCCTGTTATTGAAGAGGACTGTTCGGATTCAGGCACCTTCGATAATGTGCTTGAGTTTCTGCTGATGACGGGACGCAGCCTGCCGGAAGCTGCAATGATGATGATTCCGGAAGCATGGCAGAACCATCAACAGATGGCGAATGACAAGAAGGCTTTTTACGAATATCACTCCTGTCTGATGGAGCCCTGGGACGGGCCAGCGTCGATTGCCTTTACCGATGGTCACTATATAGGTGCAGTGCTCGACCGTAACGGGTTGAGACCTTCTCGCTACTACATTACCGATGACGATCTGTGCATCATGGCCTCGGAGGTCGGAGTCGTGCGCGTGAGTCCGGAAAAAGTGGTCAGTAAAGGGCGTCTGCAACCAGGCAGAATGTTTCTGATCGACTTTGAGCAAGGCTGCATGGTGACCGATGAAAGGCTGAAGAAGGAACTCTCCGGACAAAGGCCTTATCGGGACTGGTTGAACAAATACAAGGTGACCTTGAACCAACTGCCGGCAGGAAAACAGGAGCCGCTGCTGTCCGAAGACGGCCTGTTCAAACGGATGAAGGCCCTGGGCTACACCACGGAAACTCTCCAGTTTATGCTCCATCCTCTGGTAACCGAGCAGCGCGACCCATTGAGTTCAATGGGTAACGATTCGGCACTGGCGGTACTTTCAGAGCAACCGAGAATGCTCTACGACTACTTCAAGCAGTTGTTCGCCCAGGTAACCAACCCGGCTATCGACTCGATCAGGGAAGAGTCCATTATGGCACTTGAGTGCTACATCGGACCCGAGGCCAATCTGCTTGCGGCAACCGCCAGTCACGCCAACCGGCTGGCGGTGCCTCACCCTATCCTGACCAACGAGCAACTGGCTTCGCTGAAACACATGGAACATCGAGGCTGGCGTAGTCGAACGCTGGATATCACCTTCCCTGCAAACACAGGCATTCAAGGTCTGAACAAGCTGTTGGACAGCCTTTGCGACCAGGCAACAGAGGCCATTGATCAAGGATACAAGCTGCTGATTCTGAGTGATCGTTCGATCACAGCCGACAGAGTGGCAGCTTCAGCCCTGATGGCAGTCGGAGCAGTTCATCAGCATCTGGTCAAGACTCATGCCCGTACTCGCATAGGCCTGATTGTCGAAACAGGAGAGGCCCGAGAAGTTCATCATCACTGTTTGCTGGTCGGTTATGGTGCGGATGCCGTCAACCCCTGGCTGGCTTTTGAATCACTCTGGCACAGCCGTCAAACCGGCAGGTTTTTGGGCCATGCCCATCTGCAAACCGACAAGGATATCGTCAAGGCCTATCTCAAGGGAGTCAGCAAGGGCATCATGAAGGTCATGGGCAAGATGGGTATATCCACTCTTCAGTCCTACAAGGGTGCCCAGATTTTCGAGGCAGTCGGATTGGCAGACGATGTCATTGACCGTTGCTTCACTGGCACAGTCAGCCGAATACAGGGAGTCGGCATGACTCAGCTGGCAGAAGAAATGGAGCAAAGACACCGCCTGGGTTTTCCCGACAAGTCATCCGCAAACGTGATCGCACTGCCCAATCCGGGAGATGTCCACTGGCGTCAGGGCGGCAACGAGCACATGTGGGCTCCGCAAGCCATCAGCCACATGCAGGCAGCCGTCAGAACCAACTCGCGGGAAGCCTGGCAAACCTTCTCTCAACACGCCAATCAGCAGGCTACTCGACGTTGCACTATTCGAGGATTGCTCGACTTTGAGTCTGTTCAGGATGCAGTACCGCTGGACGAGGTTGAACCTGCTTCCGAAATCGTCAAGCGATTTGCCACGGGTGCCATGAGCTTCGGCTCCATCTCCAAAGAGTCGCACGAAAGCCTGGCCATCGCCATGAACCGAATAGGCGGCAAATCAAACACCGGAGAAGGCGGCGAGGACGAATCCAGATTCACGCCTGTGTCGGCAGATGAAAACCGTCGCTCGGCAATCAAGCAGGTGGCATCCGGTCGTTTTGGCGTGACCATCAATTACCTCAGCAACGCAGATGAACTGCAAATCAAGATTGTTCAGGGTGCCAAGCCGGGTGAGGGCGGAGAGTTGCCCGGATACAAGGTTGACGAAGTGATCGCCTCAGTGCGTCATTCAACGCCGGGAGTCGGCCTGATCAGCCCGCCACCCCACCACGACATTTATTCAATTGAGGACATTGCCCAACTGATTCACGACCTGAAAAATGCCAACCCGAAGGCTCGCATCAGCGTCAAGCTGGGTTCAGAGACAGGCGTGGGAGCGGTGGCTGCCGGCGTGACCAAGGCAAAGTCAGACCATCTGGTGATTGCCGGTCACGACGGGGGTACAGGTGCCTCTCCCCTGACCTCGATTAAACACGCCGGTCTGCCCTGGGAGCTGGGAGTCGCCGAAACGCATCACACTCTGGTAATCAACAATCTGCGCTCAAGAGTGGTTCTGCAAACCGACGGCCAGCTTAAAACCGGCCGGGATGTCGCCATGGCCTGCCTGCTCGGTGCGGAGGAATTCGGGTTTGCAACCGCCCCGCTCATCGCCCTCGGCTGCATCATGATGCGAAAGTGCCATCTGAACACCTGTCCGGTCGGCATTGCCACTCAGGACCCTGATCTGCGTAGAAAATTTCGGGGGCAACCGGAACATGTGGTCAACTATTTCTTCATGGTTGCAGAGGAGTTGCGCCAGATTATGGCCGATCTGGGTCTTCGTACTGTCAACGAGATGGTCGGCCGCTCAGACCTGCTGAAAATTGACTCCAAAGGCCAGCATCACTGGAAGACTCAAGGCATTGATCTGAAAGAAATCATCAAACGGGCAGCCGAACCGGACAACTGCCTGGGTGTATACGCCTGCACTCACCAGAATCACAATCTGGATCGGTCGCTGGATACTCGAATTATTGAATTGACTCGGAACGCCATCAGCAAAAAGCAACCGATACAAATCGAGCTGCCCATCAAAAACGTTAATCGGACCGTTGGAAGCCAGCTGTCAAACTACATCATCAGGCAATGCGGCTCCAAAATGCTTCCTGACGACAGTGTCCATATCAAGTTCAAGGGGAGTGCCGGTCAGAGCTTTGGTGCCTGGCTGGCCAGAGGAGTGACTCTGGAAGTCGCCGGAGATGCCAACGACTATGTGGGCAAGGGCCTGTCTGGCGGACGCATCATCATCTATCCGCCGGCTGAATCCCGATTCATACCCGAAGAAAACATCATAGTCGGCAATGTGGTGCTTTATGGAGCCACCTCTGGCGAGGCCTTTTTTCGTGGTATCGCCGCCGAACGTTTCTGTGTTCGCAACTCGGGTGCTCATGTAGTGGTTGAAGGCATAGGCGATCATGGTTGCGAGTACATGACCGGAGGCAGAGTAGTCGTGCTGGGATCCACAGGTCGCAATTTCGCCGCCGGCATGTCCGGCGGAATCGCCTATATTTTTGATCCTCAAAACCACTTCAGTGCTCACTGCAATATGGATAGCGTCGAACTCGAGGATCTTTGCGAGCAAGAGGAAATCAGGTCAGTCAGGCGAATGATTCAGCACCACTGCGATTACACGGGTTCACGGGTTGCCGCTCGCATACTGGAGGACTGGGACAGACAACGAACCTGTTTCGTCAAAGTGATGCCGACCGATTACAAGAGAGTGCTCGAGCAGAGAGCACAGGCTCAGGTGGCATCCGCCAGGCAGGCCTGAAAAGATATGGGCAAGCCAACGGGTTTCAAGGACTATCCTCGACAGGTCATCCCTTACCGGAATGTTCACGAAAGGCTGCTTGACTACCAAGAAATTTTCACTCCGGCAACAGTAGACAAGCTGCAACTGCAGGGGGCCAGATGCATGGATTGCGGAGTGCCTTTTTGCCAATCCGACGACGGCTGTCCGGTTTACAACCTGATCCCCGAATGGAATGACCTGATCTATCGCCAGCAGTGGAGGGCGGCTCTTGAAAGGCTGCACTCGACCAATAATTTTCCCGAATTTACCGGACGTGTTTGCCCTGCTCCCTGCGAAAGTGCCTGTGTATTAGGCATCACAGAACCTCCCGTTACTATCAAGAATATCGAAAAAACCATCGTTGACCGAGGATTTGAAGAAGGCTGGATTACGCCGCAACCACCGCAGAAACGTACTCATCTGAAGGTAGCCGTCGTAGGATCCGGGCCGGCCGGCCTTGCGGGAGCCGATCAGTTAAACAAGGCGGGGCATCATGTGACCGTTTATGAACGTGCCGATCGAATCGGCGGCCTTCTGATGTACGGCATTCCCAACATGAAGCTGGACAAGGCTGTCGTTCAAAGGCGCGTCGATCTGCTGGCAGCCGAAGGCATCGTCTTCAAGACTCATACGCTGGTCGGCAACAACACAGACGCAGACATTCAACTCGACCATTTGACAGCAGAAAACGATGCCATTCTGATGGCGGTCGGTGCCGGCGAGCCAAGAGACCTCGCCATCGAGGGCCGAGAACTCGAAGGCATTCACTTTGCGATGGATTTTCTGACTGAAAACACCCAGACCCTGCTTGACCATGGCAACCCCGACAGTGCGAAAATTCACGCCGCTGGCTCTGATGTCATCGTCATCGGAGGCGGCGATACGGGTACCGACTGCATCGCCACCGCACTAAGGCACGGTTGTTCGTCTCTGGTCAATTTTGAAATTCTCGACAGGCCACCCGAGATCAGGGCGGATGACAACCCATGGCCGCTGTGGCCGAAAATCTTTCGAGTCGACTATGGGCACGAAGAAGCCGCCGCCAGGACGGGAGAAGACCCGCGATCCTACTCGCTTTCAGGCAAAAAGTTTGTCGGTGAAAACGGCCGGTTGACCGGTATCGAAACCTGTCAGGTGAGTTGGGAATCCGGCAGACCAGTGCCTGTGGAGGGTTCAGAAAAGTATTGGAAGGCCGACCTGATACTGCTGGCAATGGGTTTTCTGGGACCAGAACAGAAAGTCAGCCAAAGCAGCGGTCTTGAACTGGACGCCCGCTCCAATTACAAGGCCGAGTACGGAGATTACCAGACCAGCATCCCCAAGGTGTTTGCAGCCGGCGATTGCCGGCGCGGGCAATCGCTGGTGGTTCGTGCCATTCACGAAGGCCGCAAGGCGGCAAGACAGATCGACCGCTTTCTCGTCGGCGAAAGCCTGCTGCCTTAGGATTTATCGCCTTCTTCAAC
>RKSB01000156.1 GCA_007571095.1 K189A clade bacterium
GGCTCGGAGTTTACGATAACGGATGGACGGGCCGCCACCGTCAGTAATTCCAAAAACGGTAAAGTCGCCTATTCCGACAAGCTCGTCGGCGAGTCGTTTTTGCGGTTTATCAGAGCGCGCCTTGTGCTTTTGCGAGAAGCACTGTCGCCAAAAGGCTCCATCTATCTGCATATCGACTACAAAATCGGACACTATATCAAGGTGTTGATGGACGAGGTTTTTGGAATTGAAAATTTTAGGAACGACATCGCGCGCATCAAATGCAACCTAAAAAATTTTGACCGTATCGGATACGGCAATATCAAGGATTTGATCCTGTTCTATTCAAAATCAAGCTCGCCGATATGGAACGAGCCGAGGGAAAAATATAGCGACGGCGATATCAAAAAACTTTTTCCAAAAACAGATCACAAAGGCCGGCGATACACGACAGTCCCGATTCATGCACCCGGTGAAACCGCGCACGGCAAATCCAGTCAGTTGTTCAAAGGCATCGCACCACCAAAGGGGCGACATTGGCGCGTCGGCGTTGATACGCTTGAAAAGTGGGATAAAGAGGGCTTAATTGAGTGGTCGCAAACAGGCAACCCCCGCAAGATAATCTTTGCGGATGAGCGTGACGGCAAAAGAGTGCAGGACATTTGGGAATACAAGGATCCGCCTTATCCAACTTATCCAACTGAAAAGAACCAGGATATGCTGGACTTGATTGTTCGCACCTCGTCCAATCCAGGCAGCATCGTCCTGGATTGCTTTTGCGGTTCAGGAACCACTCTGAAAGTGGCGCGAGCAAACGGGCGACACTGGATCGGCATAGACAAATCCGAACACGCCATTAAAGCGACAAAAGCAAGGCTCGCAACCACGAAAGACGACCTGTTCGTTGAAAATCGCGACTACGATTTTGTCTGGCTGGACGACGAATACGCCGTTCAGACTAACCCGGCAATCGCATCCTGATTGAACCACCTGCACTCAGGCATAAACTCAACCTTGTTTGAGTCTGGCTTTCAGTAGGCTGCAGCACAAAGCCTGCTACACTTGAGAAACAGCCTTGCGTCCAAGTGAATCGGATGGCCGAAATGTCAGGCATGTCTTGTTCAGAGAGCAAGAAAGTTTTTATTGAGCAGGACAACGTGATACCAAAATTCCAAAAATTCTTGTTGCCGGTTCTTGAGGCCTGCTCGGAGAGGCCTCGTTCGACGAGGGACGTGATCCCTGAACTAGCGAATAAATTCGGCCTGTCGGACGAGGAGCTTGCTCAGCTTGTTCCCAGCGGACAGCAAACCACTTTTTCAAACAGGATTACCTGGGCGAAAACCTTTCTCAAGAAGGCTGGCCTTGTTCATTACCCGGCACGTGGTGAATACGCTATCACCGAAGAAGGAAAGCGGGTTCTTTTATCGAAGCCTGCTCACATCGACAATAAATTTCTGATGCAGTATGAGGGCTTTCGGGATTTTTACAGAGCCAAAAAAGAAGCCCGCGCCAGACAGAGTGCAGCAGACGAAGCTGATAACGCCAGCCTTTCTTCGGACGACGAATCGACACCTGAAGAAAGATTTAGAATGATCCATAAGCAAATGGAAGCCGTACTTGCCGACGAGCTTCTGGATCGCATTCGGAGTTCAACGCCTCGGTTTTTTGAGCACCTCATCGTTGAACTGTTGTCTTCAATGGGCTATGGCGGAGCGGCATCCGACAGTGCCCGTGTGCTGGGAGGCAGTGGCGATGATGGCGTAGATGGTGTGATTGACCAGGACCATCTCGGAGTGGATCAGGTCTATGTGCAGGCGAAGCGATATGCGGCCGACAACAAGATTGGCTCCGGCGCAATTCGTGATTTTTTTGGAGCCCTCAGCCTGAAGAAGGCGCAGAAGGGCATCTTCTTTACCAGTTCAGGGTTCAGCGAATCTGCAAGAAGAACGGCAAAAGACCTCGGTGCTCGAATTGTCCTGATAGACGGCGAGCGCCTTGCTCGCCTGATGATTGAACATAACGTTGGCTGCCGGCAGGGAGACGTTATTGAACTGAAAAAAATCGATGAGGATTTCTTTGACCAGGAAATCTGATTAAACAGAGTACTGGAGAATCAGTCAGCCCCTTTCAATTCTTTTCGGCACTTCCTGGCTTGCACGCAAATCCGTTTTCAGGACTTGACCACCGGAAGATTGCTCAGCTGCCAGTTATTCAGCCCGCCTGAAAGCCGGCTGATATTCAGAAATCCAGCTTTTCTCAGGGAGTTGCCGGCACCTCCAGAGTGCTGACCCAGCTTGCAGGTCAGCACAATGGGCTTCTGCCGATGTTTCTCCAGATCGGAGATGCGGTCCTGAAACTGGGTGTAGGGAATATTGATGGCACCCTGAATATGGCCCTGCGAGAACTCTTTGGCCGGTCTCAGATCAATCACCACCGCCTTCTCCCGATTCATCAGATGAACCAGCTCCTGGCAACTGATACTGCGTCCGCCTCGCTTTAGCTCATTGGTGATGAGCAGGATCAGGGTGGCTGTAAAAGCCCCCGACAAAAGCCAATGATTACCGATGAATTCGATCAGCTGGAGCATTCGGGCTGTTCTCTGGAATCTGGAATAGTCGAGTCAGGTTGCGTCGCATCCGGCGACGCTACGACCCTATAATATAGCAAGCCACCCGCCACTTGCCCCATCGGAGACCGGAGCCATTCGACGATGACTGCAACCGGATCCTTCTCTGGCACTACCCTGTTGCTGATTCTGGATGGCTGGGGGCACCGGCCCGACGCTCCGGATAACGCCATTGCCACCGCCCGTACTCCGGTATGGGATGACTGCTGGGGTAATATGCCTCATACCCTGCTTGGCTGTTCCGGCGATGCCGTCGGCCTTCCCGATGGCCAGATGGGCAGTTCCGAGGTCGGACACATGAATCTCGGGGCCGGCCGTATTGTCTATCAGGACCTGACTCGCATCTCTCGGGCCATTGAGCGAGGTGACTGGGTGAAGAATCCGGCCTTTGTGTCCATGTTTGAGCAGTTGGCTTCGAGTCAAAAAACGCTGCATCTTCTGGGGCTGTTGTCGCCAGGAGGCGTACACAGCCATCAGGATCACATTCACGCCATGCTCAGGCAGGCCGCCGAGGCAGGGGTCCAAAAAATCATGCTGCACGCCTTTCTGGACGGTCGTGATACGCCGCCTCGCAGCGCAAAGTCGTCGATTACTCAAACCGAAGCACTCTGTCGAGCACTCAGCAACGACTCTCGGCAAGTGGCACTCGTCTCTCTTTGCGGGCGTTATTTCGCGATGGACCGAGACGGCAACTGGGACCGTACGGCATTGGCTTATGATCTGATTACTCAGGGCAAGGCGAACAATTACGCCACCAGTGCCGAAGCCGCCCTGGCGGCTGCCTACGCCGCCGGTCAGAGCGACGAATTTGTCGAGCCGACGGTCGTCTCTTCCGAGAATAACCCGGCCGCCTTCATTGAGGATGGCGACTCTGTGGTCTTTATGAACTTTCGCAGTGATCGGGCGAGGCAACTGAGCCAGGCACTAACCGACCCTGAATTTGGGGGGTTTACGCGCTCGCAGGTCAGAAAAACAGGCAGTTTTGTCACTCTCACGCATTATGCCGATGACCTTGAGGCGACAGTTGCCTTTCCGCAGGAGACGCTTCATAACACGCTGGGTGAGTACATGGCGGACTTGAGCAAAAACCAGCTGAGAATAGCCGAAACCGAGAAGTATGCCCATGTCACCTTCTTCTTCAGCGGTGGCAGGGAGCAGCCGTGGCCACAGGAGGATCGTATTCTGGTGCCTTCGCCCAATGTTCCCACCTATGACCAGAAGCCCGAGATGAGTGCCCATGAGGTCACCGACGAACTGGAGAAGGCCATTCATCGCCGACACTATGATCTGATCGTCTGTAATTTCGCCAACAGCGACATGGTTGGACATACCGGCATTTTCGATGCCACGGTCAAGGCGGTGGAAACGCTCGACTCCTGTATGGGCAGAGTGCTTCGGGCCTTGCGGGATACTGGCGGCCAGTGCCTGATTACGGCCGACCATGGCAACGCCGAGCAGATGTTCGACTCAGCCAGAGAGCAGGCTCACACTGCCCACACCTGCTCGGACGTTCCGTTGGTCTATATGGGCCCTCGGCATCCTGAGTTTGCTTCCGATGGTCGGCTGGCAGATGTCGCCCCGACTCTGCTGACTCTGATGGAACTGCCGGTTCCGTCCGAAATGACTGGCCGCTCACTGGTGCTCTGAGGAACTCGCCTGTGCTTCGTTCAATCGTTTTTATCGGAGTTTTCCTGTCGGCACTGACCGCTCCACTGGCCTCTGTGCAGACCAACAAGGCCACTCTTGCCAAGCTTGAGCAGCAGCAACAGTCCTTTTATACCAACCAGAGGGAGCTGTCGAGGCTGCACCACAAAAGGGATCAGCTTCAGAGCAAGCTGACCGAACTGGAAAGCGAACTGTCGGTGTTGCGTCAGAATCGTCAGCGACTGGCGATTTTGCTTGGAAACGGCGCGATACGAATGGATCGCCAGAAGGTAGCACTGGCCACTCTTGAACAGAGCATTGCCCAAAAGTCGGAGCGAGTCAGCAATCTAATCAAGCAGGGCTGGCGTCAGGCTTCGGCGAGTTCGTGGCATTCCTTTCTCGCGCCCAAAAACCCCAATGAACTGGCCAGACAGTTTGCCTGGTTGCGCCATCTGGTTGAGGTCAGGCAGAGAGAAATCAGGGAATTGGCGGAACTCAAACGGCAAAAGGCCGATTTGACAGAACAGATGCGCCAAACCCAGCAGCAACAGGCTACCCACAGAAATCAGTTGGAGCAAAGAGATCAGAAGCTCACCGAGTTGGCTGACGACCTGCGTTTCAAGCGAGGCAAGCTGACTCCGTTGATTGACGAGATTCAGCGAGAGCAGGCGGCAATCAAGCGCAGCATCAGCGATTTACAGAAATTGCTCGGTAAAGTCGGCAAAATTCCTTCACCAGACTACGACCAGGCCGACCGAGCCTTTACTGCGGGCCAGTTGCCCTGGCCGATACAGGGTACCGTTCAGGCAAAATTCGGCGAAAGGAGAAGAGGGGGTGGCCTTAGATGGCAAGGGCTTGTCATCGCCGGTAACACGGGCGATCAGGTGCAGGCGGTTCATTCCGGCTACATCAGGTACGCCAGCCAGTTGAAGGGTTGGGGCATGGTGGTCATAGTCGATCACGGCAACGACTATATGTCGCTTTACGGCTACAACAGGCGAGTATTCAAACGTCAGGGAGAGCCGGTTGACACCGGAGAAAGGCTGGCAGTTCTGCCGGCCTCAGACGACGAGAGATACCCGCCTCTGCTCTACTTCTCCATTCTCAGGCAAGGCAACCCGATTGACCCGATGAAGCTGCTGGCGAAACCGTGATTTGCCCATAGCCTGTGCCGTTTTCGGCCTTCTTGGCACAGGGCGACCGCCTTAGCACAGTCGAGTCTGCCTTCATGGGGGGCTTATATACCTGACTTGACAAGTTCTTTCAGGCACGG
>RKSB01000204.1 GCA_007571095.1 K189A clade bacterium
CAGGTCTGTTTTATCGGGAATGGCTTTTGATCGTCAGACGCAGTCATGAATATTTGCAGACAGTTGCCTTCTTTGTGCTGGTGGGCGGACTGTTCAGCCTCGTACTGTCTGAGAATATCCTTGCCGAGGCGGCGGCAACAGTCATCTGGCTGACCGCCCTGATTGCCAGTTTGCTCGGTATAGAAGCTTTGTTTCGGGACGACCAGGCCAATGGCACGCTTGAGCAGTGGCTACTTTTGGCCGAGCCTCTGTATCTGGCGATTCTGGTCAAGGTTTTTATTCACTGGCTGGTGGCCGGCCTGCCTCTTTTGCTACTCGCTTCACTGCTGGCCTTGTGGCTCCAATTGCCGCCAGAAGCCTTGTCGGCACTTTTTCTTTCTCTTCTGCTGGGCACGCCTGTTCTGAGCTTGATCGGTGCACTGGCTGCTGCATTGACTGTCACCGTGCGTTCAGGCGGTACCCTGATCGCCCTGCTGGTGTTGCCTCTTTACGCACCGGTGCTGTTGCTGGCCCTGCAGGCGGTTGAGAGGGCATTGGCGGGTGAAGCAATCCTGGCTCCGCTACTCTGGCTGGCGGCCCTGCTGTCTGTTACCACAACCTTGGCTCCCTTTGCGATCGCAGGAGCACTCAAGGCGGTCAACTTTTCTTAAGGCAGGCGGCGAGTCTCGTGTGGCAGTGGTTACACTCCTGGGGGTCACCCCGATGGTTTTACCTGAGGTCCGGCAGGCTTTTATTCGGCCTGTCCCTGGTGACTGCGGGTTTTCTGGCGGTCGGCGTGTTCAGCGGCCTCTTTCTGGCACCCGCCGACTATCAACAGGGCGAGAGCTTTCGCATCATCTATATTCATGTACCCGCCGCCGTCTTGTCTCAAAACGTCTATATTACCGTCGCCCTTGCCGGTGCCGTCTGGCTGATCTGGCGAGTCAAGGTGGCAGATGTGGCAGCCAAGGCCGCCGCCCCCATAGGCATGTTGTTCTGCGCCCTGACACTGCTGACCGGTGCCGTCTGGGGCAAGCCCACCTGGGGTACCTGGTGGGTCTGGGATGCTCGAATCACCTCTACTTTTTTACTGCTTTTCCTGTACCTGGGCATTCTGGCCCTCAGGCAAGGCTTGCCGGAAAGCACGAGTGGCCGATCCTGTGCAGTGCTGGCACTGGCTGGCCTGGTCAATATTCCTGTTATCAAGTATTCGGTTGAATGGTGGTTTACCCTGCATCAGGGAAAAACCTTCAGCCTGACTCAGGCACCCAGCATGCCCGCCGAAATGTATTGGCCCCTGCTACTGACGGTCATTGGCTTTCATCTGTTGTTTCTGCTGGCACTGTTGCTGGCGATGAGAGCCGAGATACTCGAGCGTGAACAGACTCGCGACTGGGTTTCCCGTCTTGTCGGAGGTTATTCACCATGACCGAGTGGCTGGCCATGGGAGGGCATGGCTTGTATGTATGGACGGCCTACAGTGCAGCCCTGGCGGTCAGCGTCTGGGTGATTGCCAGCCCGCTCTACCGTCGTCGAAAATTTCTTCACCACCACAGAAGGCAAAAATCTCCCTGCCTGAACAAGCATGCATCCGAATAGGCGAAAACGTCTGCTCATGGTGATTTTTCTGGTCGGCGGCCTGAGCACGACTCTGGCACTGGTGTTGGTGGCACTCAACAGGAATCTCGATTTTTTCTATTCTCCGGCTGCTATTGCGGCTGGCCAGGCACCGGTTTCAAAACGCATTCGGGCAGGCGGCATGGTGTTGCAGGACAGCCTGGTCAAAGCCTCGGACAGCCTGCGCGTCGAGTTTTCAATCGGCGACCTGCAGGGCTTTGAGGTCAGGGTTTTTTTTGAAGGCATACTGCCGGACCTGTTTCGTGAGGGCCAGGGCGTGGTAGTCACCGGCCGGTTGACCACCGAGGGCTTCATCGAGGCGAGTCAGGTACTGGCCAAACACGACGAAAACTATATGCCAAGAGAGCTTGCCGAGGCACTGGAGGGCTATCACCCGCCCACCTCCAGCCAAGCCTATGATCGCTGAAATCGGCCATCTGGCTCTGTGGCTGGCCCTTTTTGCGGCCGCCGGCCAGGTCTTTTCCGGTGCTCTGGGAGTCACCCTTCGGCATGGCATCCTGATGGCGGCAGCTCCGGCCTTTGCCCTGACTCAGGCAGTTTGTGCCGCCCTGGCGTTTGTCATGCTGGCGCTGGCTTTTCTTCGTGATGATTTTTCGCTGGCTTATGTGGCCGCCAATTCCAACTCACTGTTGCCCGAATTTTACAAGCTGGCTGCTGTCTGGGGTGCCCACGAAGGCTCTTTTCTGCTGTGGATACTCATCATGAGTCTGTGGACGCTTGCTGTGGCCATGGATACACGTCTGCCGCTGATTGCATTCAAAACCGCCATGCTGGTTGTAATGGGTGCTCTTTCGTGCGGCTTTCTCCTCTTCTCTCTGCTCACTTCCTCACCTTTTGATCGTCTGTTGCCCTTTTCGCCAGTTGAAGGCGCCGATCTCAACCCTCAGTTGCAGGATTTCGGGCTGATTGTTCACCCGCCCATGCTTTATCTTGGCTATATAGGTTTTTCTGTGGCCTTTGCCTTTGCGATTGCGTCCCTGTGGCTTCGCCCGCCGGACGCAGAGACCCTGAGATGGCTTCGGCCATGGACCAACGCCGCCTGGTGCTTTCTGGGCCTCGGCATTGTTCTCGGCAGCTGGTGGGCTTACTACGAACTGGGATGGGGCGGATGGTGGTTCTGGGATGCGGTGGAAAACGCCTCCCTGATACCCTGGCTGGCTGGCACCGCACTGATACATTCGCTGGCGGTCAGCGAAAAGAGGGGGTTTTTTGGCCAATGGACCCTGCTGCTTGCCATTCTGGTGTTTTCCTTCAGCCTGCTGGGTGCCTTTCTGGTCCGCAGCGGCGTGTTGATTTCGGTACATGCCTTTGCCTCTGATCCGGAGCGCGGGCTGTTCATGCTGATTTTTCTGGTGGTGGTGGTGGGCAGTGCCCTGCTGCTTTACTTTTTCAGGTTTCCGCCCTCAATTGCCGGCAATTATGGTCTATGGTCACGAGAAACCTTTCTTCTGACCAACAACCACCTGCTGGCTGCCGCCGCCGGTACCGTTCTGCTGGGCACGCTTTTTCCGCTGGTTTACGAGTCTCTGAGCGGCGGTCGAAAGCTGTCCGTTGGCCCGCCTTATTTCAACCTGACTTTTCTGCCGCTGGCCGGCCTGCTGGCTCTTGCGCTGGCTCTGGGTCCTCTGATGCGCTGGTCCAGAACGCCGGTCAGGATCATTTTGCGACAAGTGGCCTGGCTGACGGGAATCAGCTTGACAGCGGGTCTGCTTCTGCCTCTGTTGCTGAGTGATGCCTTCAATCCGTCCCTCATGCTGACGTCTGCTTTGGCCTTCTGGATTTTTGGCGGTTTGTGGATGGTTATTCGGCACGAGTCCTTTGTGCGAAATCCGAGTGCTTCCCGAGTAGGCATGTGCCTTGCCCATGCCGGATTTGTCGTCTGCCTGATCGGTGTCGGCTTCTCATCCACTCTGAGTCAAAGCAAGAATGTGCTGTTGAATTCCGGTCAGGAAACCACTCTGGCCGGTTACCATTTTCGGTTTGAAGGAGTGGTTCGGCAGAGGGGTGCCAATTATCTCGCCGATGTCGGTATCCTGAAGGTGTCTCCGCCACCGCTTCTGGGCTGGTTTTCTCGCTCGGCTATCGACCTGAGGCCGGAAAAGCGCCTCTATCCGGTGCGGGGTAATGTGATGACTGAAGCGGCTATCAGCCCGGGGTTGTGGCTAGATCTTTATGCCACTCTGGGCAGCCCTGTGGGCGAGGGCTGGTCCATGCAACTGCACTACAAGCCGTTTATTCGATGGATCTGGCTGGGCGGCGTTCTGATGGCACTGGGCGGGCTGATTCCTCTTTTTGGCAGACGTTACCGTCGAGTCGCCCGAGAGTCCTGAGAATGGTCAAGACAAAGCACTGGGTGCCATTGCTTCCCGTTCTGGTGTTTGTCGGGATTGTTCTGATATTGGGTCGCAGCCTTCATCTGGAGAACAGGGATACCCTGCCGTCGGCGATGACAGGGTTGCCTTTGCCGAGCCTTGTTCTGCCCAGCCTGAGTGGCGGCCCGGTCAACACTCGGGAGCTAAAGGGCGAGGTCGCCCTGCTCAATATATGGGCCACCTGGTGTCCAACCTGTCTGGCAGAACACCAGTATTTGAACCAGCTGACTCAAGACCATGACCTTCCTGTTTACGGAGTCAACTACAAGGATGATCCGGTCAAGGCCAGAGCATGGCTTGCCGAACTCGGCAATCCCTATGTACTGAATCTGGTTGATAACGGCCAGCTGGCAGTCCATCTGGGTGTTTACGGCGCGCCTGAAACCTTTGTTCTGGACGCTCAGGGGATTATTCGCTACCGCCATGTCGGCGAGTTGAATGAGCGCGTCTGGTCGAGCAGACTGGGGGCACTGGTTGAGTCACTCAGAGAGGAGGCCGGAGTCAGGTGAGTCGACTAGTGATCATGGTCTTCTGCCTGTGCCTGGCTGTGCGAGCCGAGTCAGCGGATGTGTACGCATTTGACAGCAAAGAGGAAGAGCTGCGTTACTCAAGGCTGATTGAAGAATTGCGCTGCCCGAAATGCCTGAATATCAATCTGGCCGGCAGCGACGCGCCAATCGCCACTGACCTGCGTCAACAGGTCTATCGAATGTTGAAACAGGGTCACAGCGATTCGGAAATCCTTCACTTCATGCAGTCAAGATACGGCGATTTCATCCTTTACCGTCCTCGACTGACAGAAGCCACCTGGCTACTCTGGTTTGGCCCACTCCTTCTGCTGATTCCGGGTGCAGTCTTCTGGTACCGAAAGTGGAGGGAATTCGGGCGGCCAGAGCCGGGTAGCGAGCCGTGAGCCTCTTCTGGCTGGCTGTTTTTCTGACCGCTCTGGTAGCCACAGCCATCGTCTGGATCAGCACAGGCTTCTTTGTTCGAAGGTGGCAGCGGCTGCAGGTCGACCGGTCGTCTTCGCCGGCAAAAAAGACCAGTCTTTACCGGAGCTTTGGCACCGGAATGCCGGGGCTTTTTCTGTTGTTGCCGCTTGCCAGCCTGTCTTTTTACGGCTTTTTTGGGCACTGGGAAGATGTTCAAATGCAGCAAAAAATATTTTCCGACCGAACGCAGGACGACTCGGCCGAGGAAAGCCTGCAAATCATCGCCTACCTCGAATCAAGGCTACAGGCTTCGCCATCCGATGCCCCCATCTGGTATCAGCTAGGCATCGAGCATCTTCGACTGAGCGATTCGGAAAGGGCTATGAATGCCTTTGAGCAGGCCTCGTCTCTGGGCCGTCAGTTGAACCCGAAGCTGCCCTGGCTGGAAGGGCTCTCGGTGGTGATGGAGGCCCTCAAAAAAAGGCAAACCCAACAAGAGGCATCCGCTTCTGAGGAAGGATTACTGGAC
>RKSB01000114.1 GCA_007571095.1 K189A clade bacterium
GGGAGAAGAGGAACCGAAAGCGGAATATACCGTTTTTATGGCTGATTTTCTTCTTGCAGGGGCGGGCGTTGTTGTTTTTTTATTGGAATTTTTATATAAATAATCCTCAATACAGGGGCTACAGAGACCAGGCCTTTTCTGAGCGCGAAGCTTGAGGAGGCGGGTTTCAATGGGTTTGCAAATTCGCAGAACTAAGGATAACTGTTATGTTGAAAAGAAGAGTTGATTTCGCCAGACAGACCGAATTGTCTGAGCGATTTATGGAAAGGCTGATGCTGTGGGGTGTTGGTCTGATGACCAGCCTGACTCTGCCGGTCGCCACTGCCCAGGACAACGCGGTAAGGTCGGGTTCGGTGCTTGAAGAGATAGTGGTGACGGCTACCAAGCGAGTGGAGAATCTTCAGGATGTGGGTATCGCAGTGACTGCCCTGTCGGGCGAACAGATGGAGGCTCTGGGCTTTGCCAACGCTCAGGAGGTGACCGCTGCATCTCCCGGCGTATCGACGATTCAGCCCAACGGAGAGTCCAACTACTCGCTGGCCATTCGGGGTGTTGCCAATTCGGACTTCACAACCAATGTGGAAAGTCCGGTTGCCCTCTATCTGGATGAGGTCTATATCAGTCAGGCATCAGGCTCCGGCTTTCAGCTTTTCGACATGGAGAGAGTGGAGATACTGAGGGGTCCGCAGGGTACCCTGTTTGGACGCAATTCGACCGGTGGGCTGGCTCACTTCATTACCCGCAAGCCAACCGAGGAATTTCATGGCTACGGCAAGATAACTCTCGGTGACTATGACCAGCTCAAGCTTGAGGGTGCGATCAATGTGCCTCTGGGCAACCGCTTCTTTCTGCGTGCCTCGCTTGCCACTCACGAGAACGACGGCTATATCGAAAACAGAAACGCCAACAGCACGGGCGATCTCAACAATGCCGATGACATCGCCTGGCGCCTGCAGGGCCTGCTCGTAGCCAGCGATACCTTTGAGGTACTGTTCAATATCAGACAAGCCAGCCAGGACATTGACACAGGCTTCTTTGAGTACGTAAGTTCGGTCAACGCAGGCCAACTGACACCGAACACGCCCAATCCGGTGCTTGGTGGCTATATCGACAACGATGGCGATGTTTTTGCCGGCGACTATGATCGACCAGGCTTCAACGAACTCGAACTTGAGGGCTATTCTGCCACCATCAAATGGGCCATCGGCGACAAGATGAACCTGACGGCCATCTCCGATTTATCAACAACCGACAGGCAGTACATTGAGGACACGGACGCATCCCCCATTGATCTTTTCAATTTTTATCTAATCACAGATGCCGAACAGTTCTCTCAGGAAGTGCGTCTTGACTATGAGTCTGATCGGGTCAACTGGGTGGTTGGCCTCTACTATCTTGACCTGGAGGCTTCCGATATCAATGGCGGCATCGCAGAACTCATCGTCGGCGACCCGAGTCCCGCCGGATTTGGACAGCCGGCAAACCCCGTCAATGCAGGTGCCCAGAGAGGTCTTTACAACCCTTATACGTCCGAACTGGCTTCGATTTCTGTCTTCGGCCAGGTTGAACTGAAACTGTCAGAACAGCTGGATCTGATTTTGGGTGCCCGCTACATTGAGGACGAGAAGGATTTTACTTACAGTGCTCAGGTCGTTGAATACCTCAACCCGAATTCCACACCCGGCTTTCATCTGCCGGGCAACATAGATTCTCAGTTGGAACTCGGCAACTATACAGGCGACAGATCGGACGATGACATTGCCCTTCGCCTTCAACTCGACTGGAATTTTGCTGACGACGGGCTGGCTTACGTCTCCTTTAACCGAGGCATCAAGGGCGGCGGCTTCAATGCTCCAATTTTTCCGCCAAATCCACCGCTCGGCTACAACGATGCGACTTTTTCCTATGCTCCCGAGCAGCTGGACGCCTTTGAAGTCGGCCTCAAGGTTGGAATCGGTGAGATCGGAAGACTCAATCTGGCCGCTTACCACTATGACTACAGCGACTATCAACTGTTTATCATAGTGGGTGTCGATACCATTACTCAAAACGCCGATGGCGGAGAAGCAACCGGCTTTGAAGTCGAACTCCAACTGACTCCCGGCTACAACTGGGACTTTCTGTTTGGTTTTGCTTACAACGACGCACAGGCAACCCTGCCTTCCGGTGGCGTTGAAGTCACACCGGTACAGTCTCCCGAAATCAACTTTAATCTGCTCGGCAGGTATGCGATTCCGATTGGCAGCCACGAGCTGGCTTTCCAGTTTGACGCCAACTATCGCGACAGGGTTTTCTTTGCCCTGAACGAAGCCGAGACTGTAACTCAGGACGGCTACTGGGTGGCCAATGCCTCGGTCAGCTTTGGCGGTGAGAACTGGCGAGCATCGGCTTTTGTTCGCAATCTGTTCGACGAAGAGTATCTGGTGCAGACCTTCGACCTTTCGAGTGCGGATGTTTTTGGTCTGACCGAGCAGTATTACGGTCGCCCGCAATGGTGGGGCGTCTCTTTCCGCTATGACTTTTAGGCTCTGTATGGGGGAGGATGATCCTGGCCAGAACAGGTCCGGCTAATTCAGGAGGAGTTGTTATGAAACAGGGGTTTTGTGCCTTCGTCTTTTCTATCCTGGCAGCGGTGGCTTTGGCCGAACTGCCGGTCGAAACGGTTCCAAAGGTCGAGGCCCTGCCTGCAAAGTATCCCGACTCCTGGATATTTGCACACGATTTCAACTTCAACACCCTGATTGCCGGCAAGATCATTCTGGTCGATACCGCCGCCGAGACTCGAGAATACAAGGGAGCCATTGATGCAACCCAGTTTGCTTCCTTCGTCGCTTCATCGAAAAACAACTCCGAACTCTATGTAGGAGATACCTTTTACTCTCGAAGTACCTCTGGCGTGAGGACTGATGTTATCTCCATTTATGACAAGGCCACACTCAACAAGACCGGCGAAATTCTGTTGCCGAAGAACAATCGGGCACAGATTGTTGCCAGCAAGTATCTGCTTCGCCTGATAGACAGGGATCGGTTTCTGCTGGTTTTCAACTTTACGCCGGCCGCTTCGGTTACCGTGATCGACACCAGAAAGAGAATGATTACGGCCGAAATCAGCCTTCCCGGTTGCAGTCTGATTTACCCAACCGGCAAGCGCGGTTTTTCATCCCTGTGTGGAGACGGATCCTTCTTCACCGTCCAGCTCAACAGAAAAGGCGAGCCAACTCGCCGCTCGTCGAGTGCCTCCTTCTTCAGCGTGGATGAGGATCCGGTTTTCGACAAGCCCGTTTACATAGGCATGACGGCCTACTTTGTGTCCTTCAAGAGCAAGGTTTACGAGGTGAACATGTCGGGAAACGAACCCGAGGTCAAGGGCTCATGGTCGCTGGTCAACGAAGCCCAGGCGAGTCAAAACTGGCGTCCGAGCGGCTGGCAGATTGCCACCGGAGACGATGACGAGCTCGTTTACGTCGTCATGTCGGAGAATGGTTATGACGGCAGTCATAAATACGGCGGCGAAGAGGTATGGGTGGTGAATGTAAATGACCGGAAACTCATCCAGCGTATTCCGATGCAGACACCCGCCTTCTCTATTGAACTGACCTCTGGATCCAACCCTCTGCTGATAGTCACCAATGTCAATATGTTGATGGATGTCTATGATTTAGATGGGAAATTACAGAGAACCCTCAGTCTGGGCGATACCGCAACACCCATAGCCCTGCATGCCCAGAGATAGGGATAGATGGCTTCTGTTGTCAGTGCACTGAGTATTGTGGGCGTGGCCTGCAAGCTGCTTCTCAGTTGTGTCTTCTGCCATGCAGGCTTTCACAAGCTGCGCGATTTGAACGGCTTTGCACGTATCCTCAATGACTACGGCCTCGGAAATGCCCTGCCTCGAAAGTGGATCGCGCTTTTGCTGGCGGTGACGGAACTTTTGCTGGCCGCATCCCTGGCCTTTATCCCTGCATTCTTTACGTTGGCACTCTATGGCGTTTTGCTGATGTTGGGGGTCTATGTTCTGGTGCTTCTGGCCGTCTATGCCAGCGGAAAAAGCCTGCGCGACTGCGGCTGTGGTACTCGCCACTCGGCTCATTCAAGGCTGACTCTGTGGCCAATTGTCAGAAATGTCGTCCTGATGCTGGCGGCCGCACTCCTTCTCGTTTTTTCGCCGGCTGCACTGACTCTGGTTGAATGGTTGATGGCCATATCCACGGCGGCTCTGCTGTTGATGCTTTACTGGACGATCGAAGAGATGCAGTCCAACCGTCTTTTGCAAAGAAGTCTACAGGCACTCCATGGATAGCCTGCTTGCCACTTCAAATGTCCTTTTATGGATTGCTGTCGTTGTTCTTTTTTTTCTGGTGCTTGCCTTGACCCGTCAGGTTGGCGTGCTGTACGAACGAATTGCACCCGCCGGTGCCTTGATGCTTTCGCAACGATTGCAGGTTGGCGAGCAGGCACCGTCTCTGGAACTTGAGGACATTAACTCAGGAAGCAGGATTGCTGTCGGCGACCGAAATGAGTCCGGCAGAAGCCAACTGCTCTTCTTCCTCTCGCCTGACTGCCCGGTTTGCAAGGCACTCCTGCCGATTGTCAAGTCGGTTGCCGAAACCGAGCAGGCCTGGCTGGATCTGGTACTGGCCACCGACTATGCACGAAAGGCAACGGATGAACTGATAGACGAGCACGACCTGACTGCCTTTACCTTTGTCAATTCTGAACTGCTGGGCAAGACCTATGGTGTCGGAAAACTGCCTTATGCCGTCCTGATTGACGAAAACAGCATCATCAAATCCATGGGCCTGGTCAACTCCCGAGAACACTTTGAGAGTCTTTTTATTGCCAGAGAAATGGATACGGCGTCGGTACAGCAATATCTTCAACAAAAAGTACGCACCGGATAACAGACCGAATACGAGGACGAACAGGATGAAAAAACTGGACAGGCTTGTTGAATATGCCTCAAGAAAGCTGGCTCAGCGGTCGTCTCGCCGCAGCCTTTTGACCGGACTGGGGGCGTTTCTGTTTGGTGCCGCCGCCGTCCCTCTGCTGCCGGTTGCTCGAGCGGCCGGTGAAAGCAGTGGCGGCTACCCTGGTGTCGGTGCCCAGACCACCGGCCGAACAGACGACCCGGGTGATCCCACCAGTTGTGACTACTGGAGATATTGCGCCATTGATGGTTACCTGTGCAGTTGCTGTGGTGGATCGGCCAGTTCCTGCCCCCCCGGTACCGAGATGTCGCCTATCACCTGGATAGGAACCTGCCTGAATCCGGCTGACAACAAGAACTACATCATTTCGTACAATGATTGTTGTGGGTCTGTCAGTTGCGGTCGCTGCTTCTGCAATCGAAACGAGGGTGACAAGCCTACCTATCGCCCTCAGTCCAACAATGACATCAACTGGTGCCTGGGTACCCAGAGTGCGGTTTACACCTGTTCAGCGGCAGTCATTCTTGGTGTCAAGACCGATCAGTAAGGCCATTCAGTACTCGCTACTTACGTTTTTTTTGGCCAGCACCTCAACCGCCGCCGAACCGGCAAATCTGGCGGCCGGCCGGCTGGCTTATGCCGCCTGTTCGGCCTGCCATTTACCCTCTGGAGAGGGTGTACCGCTGGCTTTTCCGCCGATCAGAAACCGGTTGCCGGCCATTGCCGCCAGTTCAGCCGGACGGGATTATCTGATTACCCTTGTCCTGAAGGGCATTAGCGGACCCATGAAAGTGGACGGAACCGCCTACAATGGCTATATGCAGGGCTACGAAGCAGTTTTGCAGGACGATGCGATCAGTGCAGTACTCAACTACATCGCCATCGAGTTGAATGACAAGCCATCGCCTGCCTTCACGCCCTTTGATGCAAAAGAGGTGGCCAGAGTGAGAGCCGGCCTCAAGTCGAGCCTCTCAGCCATGGCGAAGCGCGAGGCACTTGGGCTTGAATAATGAAGGCAATATGGCTTAAGTCGAGTCGGTCGTCCGCAAGGTTGCGGTTCCTTCATTCAACCCTGCTGGTCACCAGTAGCCTGCTGTGCTTCTGGATTACCCCTGCCGTGAAAGCCAACGCCGCCAGTGCACGGATAAACTACATACTCCAGTGTCAGGGATGTCACCGGGCTGACGGCCTGGGTAACAACAGTGCCGATGGTTCAGGGACACCCAGCATGCTGACCTTCGGCAGGCTTTTTCTCAGCACACCGGAAGGGCGGGATTTTTTTGTTTCTGTGCCGGGCGTGGTCAATGCTCCGCTTTCGGACGAGGAGATGACGCATGTCATCAACTATGTAATCGAGGCACTGATTATTCGGGACGCCGCCGCCGAGCCATTCCTGTACAGCCTGGAAGAGCTGAGCAGGTACCGAAAAACAAAGCTGGTCAAGGATGTTAAGCTGTTGAGACGTGAACTGATCGAAAGGGGGATTCAATGAGTTTCTCCCTTGCCGACAAGGATTTGATCATGCGGCACAGGGTCCGACAGCCACCTCCTCTCGTTTTTCCAGAATCTGCAAAAAAACTCACAGCCACTCTTGCTGACAAAAGGATGAATTAGCCATGACTCGACAAATTTTCATCAGCCAGTCAAAAGGCCCGACAGACGCTCCTCTGTTACACAAGACCATCGGTCAGGCTCTGGACGACGCCGCCGACAGGTTCGGTTCTTCAGATGCACTGGTTGTTCGTCACCAGAACATAAAGTGGACCTATTCGGAGTACCGGAATGAGATCGACCGTCTTGCCGCCGGCTTCCTGCGTCTTGGCATCCAGAAGGGTGATCGAGTGGGCATCTGGGCCCCCAACTGCTTTGAGTGGTGCCTGACGCAGTTTTCGACTGCTCGTATCGGGGCGATTCTGGTCTGCATCAATCCGGCTTACCGGTTGCACGAACTGGAATATGCCCTCAACAAGGTACAGTGCAAACTGCTGGTGACCGCCGAGGCTTTCAAGACCAGCCAATATCTGGAGATGTTGCAGACACTGGCTCCCGAACTGAATCACTGCCCAGCCGGCGAATTGCATTCAGACAGGCTGCCCCACCTTGAAACGGTTGTTCGAATGGGTACAGGGCAGTCTGCCGGCATGTTGAACTTTGCCGATCTGTGCGGCCCGCTGACCACCGAGGATCAAGCGGCACTCGAAGAGCGTGCAGCCACCCTGTCACCGGAAGATGCAATCAATATACAGTTTACCAGCGGTACGACCGGATCACCCAAGGGTGCGACCCTGACGCATCTGAACATTCTGAACAATGCGCATTTTGTCGCCGGCGGCATGAAGCTTACGGAAAAGGACCGCCTGTGCATACCCGTTCCCCTGTACCACTGTTTTGGTATGGTGATGGGTAGTCTGGCCTGCATATCCCGAGGTGCAGCCGCGGTTTTTCCTGACTCGGCATTTGACCCGGTGACCACGCTGGAAGCGGTAGCCGCTGAAAAATGTGCCGGTCTGCATGGCGTACCCACCATGTTCATAGCAGAACTGGATTGTTCCGACTTTCAGACCTTCGACCTGCATTCGCTCAGGACAGGTATTATGGCTGGTGCCCCCTGTCCGGTTGAGGTGATGAAACGGGTGATGAACGAGATGCACATGCAAGAGATACTCATCGCTTATGGTCAGACCGAACTGAGTCCGGTCAATCACATGACGGCCGCCGACGACCTGCTTGAAAAAAGGGTCTCTACGGTGGGTACAACCGGCCCCCATCTCGAGGTAAAAATCGTCGATGAAACAGGCAAGACGGTACCCGTCGGCCTACAGGGAGAAATCTGCTCCCGAGGCTATTCGGTGATGCTGGGTTACTGGGATGATCTGGAAAAAACCGCCGAAACCATTGATTCGGATGGCTGGCTGCATTCAGGTGATCTTGGCGTCATGGACAGTGAAGGCTATGTCAAGATCACCGGCCGCATCAAGGACATGATCATTCGAGGAGGCGAGAACATCTATCCGAGAGAGATCGAGGAGTTTTTGTACACGCACCCGGACATAGTCGAGGTTCAGGTGTTCGGAGTCCCTGATGAGAAATACGGCGAACAGGTCTGTGCCTGGGTTCAGACGCGCGAAAACGCCACACTGACTCGGCAGCAGGTGCTGGATTTTTGCGATGGCCAGATTGCGAAATTCAAGATACCCCGCTATGTAGATTTTGTAACCGAGTACCCGATGACGGTAACCGGCAAGCCGCAAAAATTCAGAATGAGAGAGATGGCGATTTCGGCACTCGGGTTGGCCGGTCAGTCTTCGGCATCCAGAGTTTTTTCTGATTAATACAAGGGTTTGGTCTTCGGTCATCCTTCTCTGACTACCGCCAAAAAATTGGCTGCACCTCCAGACCGGCGCGCAAGGTTCTCGGCCTTTCACTCGTCTGTGAACGGGCGAGAAACAAAACTTTTTACAGGAAAAGTGCTATAATATTCCAAGACTACCTCGGTCAGGCTATAGCAGGAGAGAATCGTGGCATCCTATACGCTGGACAAGAGCAAATGGGGCGGTGCCAAAGCCTTTGACAGGCTACTTGAGGACGTTCGTCAAAGGCGAGAGGAGTTTGAGAGGCAGCACCACATCAGTGCTGATGTCGTTCGTCAGTTTCAAAAGCTGGGACTGTATCGGGCCTTTGTGCCTCGGCGTTTCGGCGGTGATGAGCAGTCACCGGTGGATTTTCTGCTGGCCATCGAAGCCATTGCCCAGGCCGACGGCTCCGCCGGCTGGGTAGCCAGTTTCGGCATGAGTCCGACCTATCTGGGCGGCCTGCCCATGGAGACGCTGGAAGAGATCTGGCAGTCTCCCGACGATATTTTTGCCGGTGCCACTTTTCCCGTTCATCCGGTTCAGGTGGTGGAGGGAGGTTATCTGGTCAAGGGCCGCTGGAAATGGGCAAGTGGCTGTAAATTTGCCCACCGGGTTGGCGTGGGCATTAAACCCAACGACAAGAATGCTCTGCCCAGCATAGCGGTCATGGACAGAGAGCAGGCTGAAATAGACGAATCGTCGTGGGGGGTTCACGGCATGGCCGGCTCCGGCAGCTATGACCTGGTGGTCAATGACGTAGTGGTGCCTGAATCTCGCGTTTTTGTCAGAGGAGGCAAGCTCACACCGCCTGGAATCTTCTTCAAGTATCCGACCATCACGCTGGCTGCTCAGGTGTTGGCGGTGACCTCGGCGGGCGTGGCAAGAACAGCACTGGACACTGTGATTCAGGGGGCAACCGCTCGCCAGTCTGCCACCGGCGCGCCCAATATAGCCGACCGTACCTATGTCCAGATAGACATGGCCAAGGCAGACGCTCGACTGCGAGCCGCCCGATTGTTTTTTTACGACTCGGCTGCCGCCGCCTGGCATATTCTGGAGCAGGGCAATGACCTCGACCCCCACAGCATCAGCATGATGAGGCTGTCCACCAGCCATCTGGTAAGAGAATGTGCCGCAGTCGTTCGTACCGCCTATCACCTCTCCGGTATGGAGGCCGCTTATCTCGACAACCACCTGTCGCGTTGTTTTCGGGATGTACACATGCCCACGCAGCACGCCTTTATGGGAGAGATCAGTTACCAGAATGCCGGTGCGATGATGTTTGGCAAAGACCCCTTGCCAGGCTATCTCTAAAAGTCATTAAAAGTCATTAAAGGTAATTTCTTGGCAGGAAAAACAACAGCAAAAAGCGAATTTCGAAGAGCTCTGGCGCAGTTTCCCACCGGAGTCACTGTCATCACCACTCGAGACCGTCAGGGTTCTCCCGTCGGCATGACGGTCAGCAGCTTTAACACGGTTTCACAGAATCCGCCGCTTGTTCTGTGGAGTATTGATAATACTGCTCTCAGCCTGGATACCTTTACTCAGGCCGAGTACTTTGTTGTCAACGTACTCGCCCGAGACCAGTCTGATGTAGCCAACCAGTTTGCCCGCAGAAGCGAAGACAAGTTTACCGATACCGACTACAGCAACGGAGGCATCACCGCCTGTCCGGTACTCAAGGGTACAGCCGCCTGTCTTGAATGCAAAACCTGGTCGGTGTATGACGGCGGCGACCATCAGATCATCGTTGGTGAGGTTCTGAAGTACAGCTACAGCGACCAGACGACTCCGCTGGTGTTTTCGCAAAGCGGTTATGCCGTTCCCGTTCGGCACCCGACAACTCCCCAGACGCAGACAGACTTCGTCTCTTCGGACGGTTTTCTCGACAATTACCTGTTGTATCTTCTGCGGGCTACGCACATCCTTTATTCGGCCGATTTATACCGGTTGTTGTTTGAGGAATGTGGAGTCAACCCCGAAGAATGGCGTGTCATGACGATACTGTTCGATTACCGCAAAATCAGTGTGGAGGGGATTGCAGCCATGACGTCCCGACCGCTTGAAGAATGTCGCGACACGCTGGATGCCATGCAGACTGCCGGCTACCTGACAGTCGACGAGTCGTCTATCGTGCGTCCGACCGACCAAGGTCTTGAGTTGGCTGAACGTCTGATCGATACCGCTACTCAACACGAAAAGACCCTGACCGGATCGCTGGACGAAGCCCAACTGATCGCCCTGAAAGACAGCCTGAAGGGTATGTTGGGGCTGTTTCGGCATCTTGTTTCGATCGCTTGAAGGAGAGTGATGGAGAGTGATGGATAGCGAAAAGGCACTGCAAATTCGGCAAAAGATTCGCCAACGTTTCCTGTTTTCGGGCATGACGCTTGTTTTATATTTTGCGTTTGCACTCAACTGGACGGATCTTGGTAGCGGTCTGCGTGAACCACTGGGCGACTCTTCCATCACCGGCTCTCTGCTGTTTTTTGTGTTGCTCATTGTCGTGTTCATCGGTTTTGAAATCCTGTTTATCCGTTATTCGACACGCCGCTCATCGAGAGACTCGTTCCGCCAGGCATGATGAAGGAAACCAGCAGGCGATCATGTCTCCAGGAGCGGAAGCACTCGCAACCATCATTGGCTACTCGAAAAAACACGCCGAAAGTTAGATGATCGGTTCGGCCTCTGTTGTAATGTTTCTGCTGTTTGTTGCAGCAACGCTGGCCATCAGCTATTGGGCCGCCCGTCGTACTCGCAGCAGCCAGGTCTTTTACACTGCCGGCGGCAAGATAACCGGTTTACAGAATGGCACCGCCATCGCCGGCGACTATATGTCGGCGGCCTCCTTTCTGGGTATCACCGGGCTGATCTTTCTGGGCGGTTTTGACGGCCTGATATTCGCCATAGGTGCCTTTGCCGGTTGGCCAATCATGGTCTTTCTGCTGGCTGAAAGAGTACGCAATCTCGGCAGCTACACCTTTACCGATGTGGTGTCCATGCGCCTTGAGCAGAGCAAGACTCGAAGCGTTGCCATTCTCAGCACCGTGGTCGTCGTCATCCTCTATCTGATCGCCCAGATGGTGGGTGCCGGCAAGCTGATCCAGCTACTCTTCGGGTTACCCTATGAGGCGGCTGTTATCACTATCAGTGTTCTGGTCCTTGCCTATGTCACCTTTGGTGGCATGCTGGCAGCCACCTGGGTACAGATCATCAAGGCGGTGTTGCTGATATCCGGTGTGACCATCCTTGCCTTTCTGGTGCTCTGGAACTTCGATTTCAACCTGGAGAACCTGCTTTCGAGTGCCGTTCAGGAGCACGAGGAGGGCACCGCCGTTCTGGCCCCGGGTGTCCTGTTTCAGGATCCGGTTCAGGTATTGACCATCATGGTCTCCATGATGTTCGGTACGCTGGGGCTGCCGCATATCCTGATGCGCCTGTTTACTGTGCCTGACATGCACGAAGCCAAAAAGTCGGCACTTTACGCTTCTGCATTCATCGGCTATTTCTACCTGGTTTTGATCGTTATCGGCTTTGGTGCCATATCCCTGCTATCAGGCGATTCGGCCTATTACGATGAGGCCGGCAGAATGATTGGCGGCAACAACATGACCGCCATTCATCTGACTTCGGCGGTCGGCGGCGGCCTGTTGACAGGCTTTATGTCGGCTGTTGCTTTCGCCACCATACTGGCGGTTGTCGCCGGCCTGACGGTGGCAGTAACCGCCGCCATATCACATGACCTTTACGCTGAAGTCCTGTGCAAGGGCAAGCCGAATCCTGTTCAGGAACTGCGGCTGGCTCGTATTACAACAGTTGTCGTGGGTATCATTGCCGTACTGTTGGGCATCCTGTTTCAGAACGAAAATGTGGCCTTTATCGCCACCATGCCCATGGTGGTTTCGGCATCGGTAAACTTTCCCATTCTCTTTCTCTCCCTGTTCTGGCCCGGGTTAACGACTCGGGGTGCCGTTTGTGCTGCCTTGACGGGGCTGATTTCTTCGGTCGCCCTGATTGTCATTGGTCCACAGGTCTGGGTGTCGGTGCTGGGTTTTGAAAAGGCAATCTTTCCTTACGATTACCCCGCACTCTTCACTCTGCCTCTGGCTCTGATTGTTGCTTGGTGGATGTCCAGAACAGATACCTCCGACCGAGCAGCAGAAGATCGGGCCAACTACGGCCGATTGCTGGCGACATCAGAGCTGGGCAAGGAAGTTTAGCCGTGCTCCAAAAGCGACAAAACAGAGGTTTCCATGGCTGATTCGGCAAGTATTTCGGACAGACAGCAAGCCAAAAAGGTCAGGCTGGGCAGGGGCTGGGAGCCCTGGCCGGAATACGAGGCCGCTGCGACTGGTTTGATGGACTACTGGTATCCGGTTGCCTGGGCGAGGGCGTTGAAAAAGAAGCCTTTGCCAGTGAAGCTTTGTGGCAGGGATTTGATGCTTTTACGTGATGAAGACGGTACCGCCAGAGCCCTGCATGACCGCTGTGTACACCGTGGAGTCAAGCTCTCGCTCGGCAAGCAATGGTTTCCAGGTACCATCAGCTGCCCTTACCACGGCTGGACTTATCGCCTTCGGGACGGCGAACTGGTGGCGGTCATCACCGACGGCCCAGACAGCCGAATGTGCAACCGTGCCGCAGTACAGGCCTATCCGGTCGAGGAACGTCTGGGTTTGCTCTGGGTATTCATGGGTGAAGCCGAGCCTTATCCTCTGAATCGGCAACTGCCGGAGGAACTGGTACAGCCGCCCGCCTTTGCGATGGGCGGCAGAATCGAGGAGCGATCAGGCAACTGGCGGCTTTTTGCCGAGAACGGCTTTGATGAAGGGCACGCCAAATACCTTCACCGCACCTCAATCTGGCGCATCATGAAGGTCATGCCGACCTGGAATCTGATTCACATTGAAAAGCATGGTCGATGGCTTTACAGAATAGAGGACGAACGTTTCTGGGAAGCAGAGTTTCCCGGCCTCGGCAAGTGGACCAACAGCCGCTGGTGGAAAATCAAGCCGCACATCAAACAGGGCAGGTCCCTTGGCAACACAGGCGGTGCGCGTCGCAACAACCCCTACATTGAAGCACAGAATTTTCCCGGATTCGCTTCACTGGCACTGCCCGGTATTCTGCGGATTGCCTACCCCAACTTTATTCACTACGAGTTTTATGTGCCCATCGACGAGTCCCACACACGTTATGTGGGTTTCATGGTGCAGTTCAAGAAGGGCCTGTCCCGATTGATCTTCTACCTCTGGTATCTGACCGGCATTCGCTGGATGTTTCACGGTAATTTCTCTGGCCAGGATCACTGGATGGTGGCCAACACCGACGCCCCTCCCGAGCGGCTTTATCGGCCGGACGAGTCGTTGATTGAGTGGAGAAAGCTGTTTGCCGGGCCGCATCCGCTTCGGGAAAAGCCCTGAAGAACGGGTGATAAGACCTGTGGACATTACTCCTTTACCTCAGCCGCAAGGACAGTATATACAGGCCAGCGAGCACGCTTACCACGTGATTGATCTGGGGCAGGGTACGCCGACCTTCTTTTTGCATGGTGGTGGACCCGGCTGTACCGCCTGGTCGGATTTCGGAGTCGTTGTTCCCCTGTTTGCCGAGCACAGGCGGTGCATTCTGCCTGATCTGTTGCAGTATGGCCAGACGGACAAGCCAATCATTCGTGGGCCCATGTGGAATTACCACGCCCGATCCATGGTCGATCTGATGGACGCCATGGAACTCAGGCGAGCATCCTTCGTGTGTAATTCATGGGGCGGCACTCTCGCCCTGTGTCTGGCTGCCCGATACCCAGAGAGAGTCCACTCGCTGGTGATCACAGGCTCGATGCCGGTTTTTTACGGCCCTCTGGCTCCGCTTCCCGAGGCCGGTCGTCGAGGGCGCAATGCGAGAGATGTCTATTTCGGCGGAGAAGGCCCGACTCGAAAGAAGATGCGCGAACTTATCGAGCGACTCGAATGGTACGACGCCTCGGCCTTGCCGGAACAGACTGTGCAAATGCGTTTTCAGCAGAGCCTGAATCCCGAGGAAATGGCACTGGCTGCCAAGTCTGACAATCCAAGGGGCGACTGGCAGGACCTGACCGAAGAGCTGTCGGCCGTGCAATGCCCGACCCTGTTTTGCTGGGGGCTGCAGGACGCCTTTCTCACCCCTGACTACCCGATGATGCTGACTCGCATGGTGCAAAGAGGCCAGTTACACATCCTTGATGCCTGTTCTCACCATCTGCAGGAGGAACGACCAGTGCATTATTTTCATATCGTCAATTCGTTTCTTGACCAGCCGGTATAGGCACTCGAATGTTCAAGCGAGTGGGCGGCCTGTTTCAGGACTTTCTGATCTGGTCGAGTGGTACCTGGATGGGTTCGCCGAAAAGCCCGCCCTGCGAAGAGGCACAAGAGGAGCAGCAGGATTCCAGAGAGAATTCGAGCGACAAGAGTGATGACAAAGATT
>RKSB01000133.1 GCA_007571095.1 K189A clade bacterium
GTCGAAAGTAGAACGGCTTTCGGCAGTCGACAACGAAGAAAATACGTCCTTACTCTGGCGAGTGAGCCGTCTGCACTCAAGGCCATTCTTTGTGCCAACTGGCTTCTACAGTGTGGAAATCGCAGGTTCAGAAGCCTGTATTCGAAGCCGGAATACCGAGCCTGCCAGCCGAGTTTCAGCCTTTTCGGCAAAAGGCGAGCGGTCATCTTGTACCTTGTTGTCCGGATTGTATAATGAGGCGAATACTTGCGGGAATAGCTCAGTTGGTAGAGCGCAACCTTGCCAAGGTTGAGGTCGCCGGTTCGAACCCGGTTTCCCGCTCCATTAGAGGCCCACGCCTTTGGTCGGCAGGGTCTTTTCGCAGAGCAACAGATCTTTTATACAGGAGATAAAGACATGACAGACTATTTACAATTCTATATCAATGGCAAATGGGTCGATTCCGTCAGCAAACAGACGCTGGATGTCATCAACCCTGCGACTGAAGAGCCGATTGGTCAAATTGCCCTCGGCAGCAAAGAGGATGTTGATCTGGCGGTGCAGGCCGCCCGAGCCGCCTTTGCGAGCTATTCAAGGACCAGCCGTGAAGAGAGAATCGCGCTGCTTGAAAAGATTATTTCGGTTTATCAGGGCTATATACCGGAGATAGCCGCCGCCATCAGTGACGAGATGGGTGCTCCGATGAGGCTGGCAACTGCAGCCCAGGCACCCTTGGGCATAGGTCATTTCATGTCAACGCTTGCAGTGCTGAAGTCCTACAGCTTTGAGGAGGATATTGGTACGACCCGTATCGTCAAGGAGCCGGTCGGTGTCTGTGGCTTCATCACGCCCTGGAACTGGCCGATCAATCAGATTGCCTGCAAGGTCGCACCGGCACTGGCTGCCGGTTGCACGATGGTACTCAAGCCTTCCGAGATAGCTCCGCACAATGCCATTCTTTTGACCAGGGTTTTGGATGAGGCCGGTGTGCCGGCCGGTGTCTTTAATCTGGTCAATGGAGAAGGCCCGGTGGTAGGTGCCGCCCTGTCGAGTCATTCCGATATCGACATGGTCTCCTTTACCGGCTCCACTCGTGCAGGTATTGAAGTCGCCAGAAACGCTGCCCCAACAGTCAAGAGAGTGGCTCAGGAGTTGGGCGGAAAATCGGCCAACATCGTCCTGGACATAGAAGGCGAGGCCTTTGGCAAGGCCGTTGCCCGAGACACTTTTGGTGTGTGTATGAACTCGGGGCAGTCGTGCAACGCACCCACTCGCATGCTGGTACCGCAATCCCGTATGGATGAAGCAGCAGCAGCTGCCAAAAGTGCGGCCGAGCAGATCAAGGTAGGCGACCCGAAGGCCGAGGACACCACCATTGGACCGGTTGTCTCTGAGGCTCAGTTCAAAAAGATTCAGAACCTGATTGACAAGGGCATTCAGGAAGGTGCCCGGCTTGAAACCGGCGGCCCTGGTCGACCGGACGGCCTGAACCGAGGTTACTACGTCAAGCCGACGGTATTCTCGAATGTCTCCAACGACATGACCATAGCCAGAGAGGAAATTTTCGGGCCGGTGCTGTCCCTGATCGGTTACAAGGACAAAGAGGATGCCATTCGTATCGCCAACGACACGGAATATGGTCTTTCTGGCTATGTTTCCGGCGATCCGGAAGAGGCCAGGGAAGTGGCGGCACAGATACGTACCGGCAATGTCCATTTGAACGGTGCTCCGGTTGACACTACCGCACCCTTCGGTGGTTACAAGCAGTCTGGCAATGGTCGAGAATGGGGCCAGTATGGATTTGAAGAGTTCCTCGAAATCAAGTCCATCATGGGGTACAACCATCAGTAGCCGAGAGCAGGCTTCGGAGACTTCAGGCTCAAACGAACATGTCGGTACACCCAGAGTCTGGTCGTTGCTGACCGACAAGGGCGGCGACAATGCTCAGGTTCAGGCAGTTGCCGATCTGGCGGCGAGTCGGCTGGGTTGGCAAATTGAGGCTGTCCCTATCAGTTTTCGGCCGCCCTGGAACAAAAAGAAGCCTCGGGTGGTGGCGAGGATCGATCACCTGAATTCGGCTTGCCGACACCTGCTCAGGCCGCCCTGGCCGGACATTGTCATCACGACCGGCCGCCGGCCTGCCTGTGTGGCCAAATGGATTCGATCACAATCGAGGACACAGGTCAGAATCGTGCTGGTCAACAAACCGACCGCCGAACCGGGTTTTGACTGGAAAGATTACGAACTGATACTGCTGAGCAGAGTACATTCCGGCCCTCGGTTGCCGAACATGATGAAGCTCGACCTGCCGCTGATCTATGTGAATGCGGAGCAGCTGGCTCAGGCCAGAGCCTTTTGGGCCGATCGGTTTCGCCTTTTGCCGAAACCTCTGGTCGGCGTGCTGGTGGGCGGCGAAACCCGCCCTTACCGGTTTGACAGCAGAGTGTTTACCGCTTTGCTGAATCGAGCGCGCCATATTCGGCAGCTTGGGGGTACACCAGTGGTGTCTGTCAGCCGAAGAACGCCCGACTGGCTGGTCAATCGTCTCAAGGAGGAGCCGTCACTCGATCTGATTGAGCCATCTGGCGGCTCTGAACCCAGTGCTCACCTTGCACTGATGGCGGAAGCCGACAGCCTGGCCGTTACCGAGGACAGTATCTCCATGCTGGTCGAGAGCGTGCGTCTGGGCAAGCCGCTGTCGATCATCGAGTTGCCTCGTCAAAGATGGTTGCAAGTTAGAATGGCTGCACAACGTCTTGTACACTCGCTGGTCAACCGAGCCTTGCCAGGTGCCGGTCATCTGTTGGCACACTGCGGCATGCTTCCCCTGTTCAGAGACTTTCGCAGCTTTCATCAATATCTCTATCGGCTTGGCCTGGCTGCCCCGAATGCTTTACCGCAGGCGCGTCCGTCAACCCCTTCAATCGCCGACCTGGACCGTTCGGTTGGCGATGAGATCGCTTGCCGGCTCGGACTTCTGTGGGCTGACTGAGGAGCCAGTGCCACCGCCAGCCGGACTGCTTTCGGCGTGCCTCTTGTGAGTCTGCACTTGAAGAGACTTTTTGGGTTTTTGTGAAGGTTAGGGAATATGTTCTTCAGATTGTGGGCTCGTCTGCCGCGAACAAGGCCGTCTGAAAGAGCCATTCGATCCAATCGGAGGGCACGCGGGCGCAAGGATTTTCGGCTGTTGTCAAATGCCGACTGGGTGGTTGTTTCGTGGGGCAAGTCCGGGCGTACCTGGCTGCGAGTGATACTCTCCTGCTACTACAAGCTACGCTATAAACTGAGCGGCGATCCGCTGTTCAGCCTGCACCGCTTTTTCGGTGCTTTCTACCGCCTGCGCAAGCCGATACCGAGAGTATTGTTTACTCACGACAATTATCTTCGAGACTACACGGGCAATTGTGACAGCCTGCGGGATTTTTATCACAAGAAGGTTATTCTGCTGGTGCGAGACCCGAGAGACGTGGCGGTTTCTCAGTACTTTCAGTGGAAGTACAGAATGCGCCGGCACAAAAAGATCATCAACAGGTATCCGCTGAATGACCTGAACATGTTTGATTTTCTGCTTCATGACCACCAGGGCCTGAGTGCCATTATCCGGTTTATGAATCAATGGGCGGAGGGTGCTGGTGGTATTCAGGACTTTTTAATGGTTCGCTACGAGGACTTGAGACAAAACCCCGAAGAGCAGGTAAAGGCTCTTTTGCAGTTTGTCGGAGAGCAGGATGCGGACGCTTGCGTACAGGAGGCCATTGAGTATGCAAGCTTTGCCAACATGCGTGCCCGAGAGTCCAATGTCGCCTTGTGGAAGAGGCTTTTTCCGCTGATGAGAAAGATCGTACCCGGATCAAGGGACAACCCGGATTCCTTCAAGACACGAAAGGGCAAGGTGGGTGGCTACAGAGACTATCTGGATAGTAATCAAATCAAAGAAATCAATAATTTAATGAAAAATCTTAATCCTGTCTATGGATATGGACTCGACAGCTAGGCCACTTGTTGTCACCCGCTCAAGTACACACTCATGCCCTCTGCAGTAGTACTCATGAGTGGCGGCCTGGATTCGACGACTCTCGTTGCCCTGGCCAGACAACAAAAATTTGAAATCTACGGGCTGTCTTTTGACTATGGTCAGAGGCATATTGCCGAGTTGCAGGCGGCTCGCCGAGTAGCGGCTGATTTTGCCGTGCGGGAGCATCGGGTCATTCGTCTGGATTCTGCGTTTTTTGCCGGCTCGGCACTGACTGACAGTCGACTGAAAGTTCCAAAGAATCGCTCGTCGGAGGCCATCGGCAATAATCTGCCCATCACCTATGTACCGGCCCGCAACACCATCTTTCTGTCGTTTGCCCTGGCCTGGCTCGAATTGCTGGATGCCAGCGATATTTTCATAGGCGTGAACGCCCAGGACTACAGCGGCTACCCCGACTGTCGGCCAGACTATATTCAGGCCTGGCAGACGATGGCCACGCTGGCGGTTCAGGATTTCGACAAGCCTGACCGGACTATTCGAATTCACGCCCCTTTGCTGGAGATGTCCAAGGCGCAGATTATTGAAACCGGAACTTCTCTCGGCGTTGATTACAGTCGAACGCTGAGCTGTTACGATCCGGTTGGTTTTGTCGCCTGTCGAGCATGCGATGCCTGCCTGCTTCGACAGAAGGGTTTTGCCGAAGCCGGCCTGACCGACCCTGCCCTGGGCACCGATTTTTCGCCCTGAACGAAAGAGCTTGCTGAATATGGTCTATTCGGTCAAGGAGGTGTTCTATACCCTGCAGGGAGAGGGTGCGAGGACCGGCCGCCCGGCAGTGTTTTGCCGGTTTGCCGGCTGCAACCTCTGGAGTGGTCGAGAGGCCGACCGGCCGACCGCCCTGTGTCGGTTTTGTGATACAGATTTTGTAGGTACGAACGGCTTCGGCGGCGGCAAATTTGAATCTGCCGAACAATTGGTACAGCAGATTCGACGAACCTGGCCGGCTTCCCGAAGGGGCAGGCCCTATGTCGTCTGTACCGGTGGCGAGCCTCTGCTGCAACTGGATGAAAACCTGATTGAAACCCTGCATTCAGCGGGCTTTGAGGTGGCGGTAGAAACCAATGGAACGCTCGCAGCACCGGCTTGTCTGGACTGGGTTTGCGTCAGCCCAAAGGCGGGTACGACGCTCAGGCAGACTCAGGGTGACGAATTGAAGCTGGTGTATCCGCAGCCGGACGCTCTCCCCGATCTGTTTCAGGATCTCGATTTTCAACATTTTTACTTACAGCCCATGGACAGCGAGTGCCTCGCCGAAAACACTCGGGCGGCGGTCGACTACTGTCTTCGATTTCCCCAGTGGCGGCTGAGTATCCAGACTCACAAGCTGCTGACCATTCCCTGAACTTGATAGTGCCGACAATGCACGAGTTTTCAGAGCGACAGCGACCAGGGCACAGCGGTCGGACTGGGCCGTGAGCCTTGA
>RKSB01000097.1 GCA_007571095.1 K189A clade bacterium
CTTGACAAACAGCACCCCCTTGCCGCCACTGAAACCGACACCGAAGCCAGCCTTGCCGATGCGTGGAAAAATGAGTACCCCCGAGGCTTTGGCGGTCAGTTGGAGTAGCTCGGGTTTCAGGGCGTGTAATTTGGACAGGGCAAGGCTCGCCCTTTTGTGAATCAGGTCGGCGGATGCTGCTTGAGTTGAGGAGGCAAGGCCGGCCAGGACGCTCGCCAAAATCAGACACGCAAGCAATCGACTTGTGCAGGATCGCTTGATCGGGCGATTTTCGCCTTTGTTTGAAGGCCGCCCCAATGCTGTCAGTTGAATGCCCGGTCCGTCATCGCCTGCACACCTGACTAAACCGATTCGCCCAATTAGGGTAGAATTTGAAGCATTCACCTGTTGACGATCTTTCAATCAGCACTCGATTATGGGATCTGCCACCGCCTATGCGTCGCCCAACATTGCCCTGATCAAGTATTGGGGCAAGGCCGACCTGGATAACAATAAGCCATCGACCACCTCTTTGTCGATGACTTTGTCCGGCCTTGGCTCCACCACCTCTGTCAGCTTTGACAAGAGCATGGAGCGAGACGTATTCATGCTCAACGGCATCCAGGACCCCTCGATGCTGGAGCGGGTATCGGGTTGTCTCGACGAATTTCGCCGACTGGCCCAGGTCGATACTCGTGCAACGGTGCATTCGATTAACGATTTTCCGACCGGTAGCGGGCTGGCTTCTTCGGCATCCGGTTTTGCCGCTTTGGTCATGGCAGCCGATGCCGCCTTGGGAACAGGCTTGTCGAAGAGCGAACTTTCTCGGCTCGCTCGAAGGTTTTCCGGATCTGCCGCCCGGTCAATTTTTGGCGGTTGGGTCGTCCTTGACAAAGAAAAGGAGGATTCGGCCGCTGAAAGTCTGTTTGAACCTGCCCATTTTCCTCTGGGTGTGGCCATCGCTATTATCTCTCGCGCTGCCAAGCCGGTGAGTTCCACCCTGGGCATGCTGCACACTCAGAAAACGTCCGCCTATTACGATGCCTGGGTAAAGACCAGCGACGAAGATGTGAAGGCTGCAAAAGAAGCTCTGGTAAACAGGGATTTTGATGCGCTGGGCGTGGTTTCGGAATACAACTGCATGAAGATGCACGGCTCCATGATGGCTTCTCGCCCCGGCATTCTCTACTGGTTGCCGGGAACAATCAGCTGCATACATTTTGTCCGTCTGCTACGCGAGAACGAAGGTTTGCCGGTATTCTTCACTTCGGATGCGGGCCCTCAGGTCAAGATTTTCTGTCTGCCGGACATACTTGATCATGTGGCCGAGGAATTGTCTTCTGTCGAAGGTGTTCTGGAGGTAGTCAAGGCGACCACTGGGGAGGGTGCCCGGCTCTTAGACAATCCGTGATTGCTTCCGCTCCCGGTAAGGTCATGCTGTTTGGGGAATATGGCGTGCTGGAGGGCGGCCCGGCGGTGTTGGCCGCCATCAACCGAAGAGCGACAGTCAGGCTTGTGCCGAGTGATCGTTATCAGGTGGATACCTGTGGCTGGTTGCCTGCGCCCGTTTCGTTTGAGTTTTCAGCCAATGGCCCGGCTCCGGTCTGGCAGGACGCCGAGGATGGCCACCGGCTGGCTCTCTTTTCAACCATCGCCGGCCACTTTCCTCGACCAACCTCGCCGGTCAAAATCCGTATGGACACTTCGGCTTTTTTTGACGGTTCATCCAAACTGGGCATAGGTTCTTCGGCCGCCCTTTGCGTGGCTCTGGCGGCGGCCTGGTCGGGCATTTTCGGGCGAAGTGTGTCGTTGCGACAGTGCCAGGAACTGCACGCTCAATTCCAGGGTTCAGGCAGTGGGGCGGATGTCATCGCCTGCTATTCGGGCGGACTTGTCTGTTTTAGCCGGTCGAGCCCGAGAAAACCGGCTTGCCTGCCATCGGGGCTGCACCTGAAGCTGGTATGGACCGGGCTGAGTGCCTCGACCTCGAGCATGCTCGAACAGTTGGCTGCCTATCGAAAAAGTCACTCGCAGGCCTATCTTGCAGCTGTAAACGCGCTGGTGAACACAGCCGCCACGGCCTCAAGGCAGGTTCGTGCAAGCGAATGGATAGCAGCCGTCAGAGAGTTTGCGAATGCCCTTCAGGGCTTTGCTCGCCAGACAGGCCTGAGCATTTTTCGCTCGCCTCACCGAGAACTCGCCGACCTTGCCGGCCAACAGGGTGTTTTGTACAAGCCGGTTGGAGCCGGTGGCGGAGACCTGGGGCTGGTTGCCAGCGAGGATGCCGAGCTTTTGCAGTCTTTTTGCCGACAAATAACCGCCCGAGGGATGAGCCTGATGGATTTTGAAATCGATCAACAAGGCTTGTTTGTGGATAACTGCTGGTTATCCAATAAGGAACTCGCCGAAGAAGCTCTTCAACAAGATGACTAAAGGCAGCTCTCGCATTCCGTCCTTCTATAAGCTGAGTGTGAGTCAACGCATTCAGGCACTCAAGGAACATGGCCTTGTCGGTGACGAAGACTTTCAAAGCCTGAGTGCAGGCCGGCAAATCCTGTCATCCGACAAGGCCGACCGAATGATTGAGAATGTCATCGGTGTCATGGCGTTGCCTGTAGGGCTGGCACTCAATTTTCTGATCAACGGGCGTGACAGGTTGATTCCCATGGTGGTTGAAGAACCCTCCATTGTCGCCGGACTGAGTTCTGCCGCCAAACTCGCTCGCCCCACCGGCGGTTTTGAAGTCGACTATTCAGGCCCCTTGTTGACAGGCCAGATACAGCTCGTCGGCCTGCCCGATGTGAATCGTGCCCGTCGAGAGCTTCTCAACTCCAGACAGGCCATCATGCAGTTGGCCGACAGCCTGAATTCCAGAATGGTGGCCAGAGGCGGCGGCATTCGGGATATTGAAGTTCGGCAACTGGATACGCCGGAAGGTTCCATGCTGATCCTGCACCTGCTGATAGACACTCGGGATGCCATGGGTGCCAACATGGTGAACACCACCTGCGAAGGCGTCTCTCCTCTGGTTGAGAAGATTTCCGGTGGTCGAGCCTTGCTGCGCATACTGTCCAACCTGACCGACCGGTCGCTCGTTCGAGCTTCCATGAGAGTTCGTCCAGAGGATTTGGCGGGCAAGGGTTTTGACGGTACACAGGTGCGTGACAATATCGTGTTGGCGAGCTCTTTTGCCGCCGCTGACCCCTACCGGGCAGCCACCCACAACAAGGGCATCATGAACGGAGTGGATGCCGTTGCAATCGCCGTGGGCAACGATTGGCGGGCGATTGAAGCAGCCGCCCATGCCTACGCCGCCAAAAGCGGACGCTACTCTTCTCTCAGCTCTTTTTCTGTCGGCGAGGACGGCTGCCTGCTGGGCACTCTGGAGATGCCGATGAAGGTCGGTACGGTGGCCGGCAATCTTGAGACCAACCCGGCGGTGGCTCTGAATATGCGTCTGCTCGATGTTTCCTCGGCCGGTGAGTTGGCCGGCATCATGGGGTGCGTGGGCCTGGCCCAGAACTTTGCAGCCCTTCGGGCACTTGCCACCGAAGGCATTCAGCGAGGCCACATGAGCCTGCACGCACGCACTGTGGTGACAACCGCAGAAGTACCGGCGAAGGATTTCGACGCAGTGCTGCATCGCCTGATTGCCTCCGGCACGATCAAGGTCTGGAAGGCCAAAGAGATTCTGGCTGAAATTCGAGCAGAGCGGGCAGGGCAGCCGGAGCAGTCAGATCAGTCGGAGCGGGCAGGGCAGTCAAATCAGTCGGAGCAGTCAGAACAGGCGGATCAGTCAGAGCAGCCAAGACAGCCAAAGTCATCAAAATCGTCAACCGCCCAAGCATTCGGGCAGGCCGGCGGCAAGGTCATTCTGTTGGGCGAACACGCCGTGGTGTATAACCGTCAGGCATTGGCCGCCCCTCTCCCGCTGGCGGTGTCAGCGACGGTTTGCGACAGCCACCAGCAGGGTATTCAGGTGAATGCACCCCAGTGGCGAATAGACCGACGAGTAGCACACGATGAAGCTTCGCCGGATGGCCTGGCAAGGCTCATCCTGTTTCTGCTTCAGCATCTGGAATTGTCTGGCCGCAACCTGAGCCTGCGAGTGGAGGCGAACATTCCTCTCGGTACAGGTCTCGGCGCCTCCGCCGCTCTGGCGGTTGCGGTTATTCGGGCATTGTCGAATCTCGAAGGGTTTGAGTTGACATCGGAGCAGGTCAACTCACTGGCCTATGAGTGCGAGCGGCTGGCTCACGGCACTCCCTCCGGCGTTGACAACACTCTCTCCACTTATGGCCGCTTTGTTGTTTTTCAGAACCAGCCTCAAGGCAACAGTATCGTCGAGATAGAGCCTGCTCGACCCCTGCCGGTGGTGATTGCGCAGACAGGCATAAAGGGCTCAACGGCAGAGGCCATTCAGCGCATTCGTCTGGCCTGGCAGAACAACAAGAAACGTTATGAGTCTGTGTTTGATCACATTGAGGGCCTGACTCGCTCGGCGGTGCAGGCGGTTAAGGCAGGCGACCTGAAAGAACTCGGTGAGTTGATGAATTTGTGCCAGGGCGACTTGAATGCGTTGCAGGTCTCCAGTGCCCGAATTGAGACCCTGGTTTCGCTGGCTCGCCAGGCCGGTGCACTGGGTGCCAAGCTGACGGGTGGCGGCATAGGTGGTAGCATTGTGGCCTTGTGTGAGCCAGATACCACAGCAGTAGCAGAGGCCATCCGTGCGGCCGGCTATTCGGCAATGGAGTTTAGTCTTGAGTAAAGCCTTCAGCAGCAGCCCTGTCGTGTCTTTCGATGACGACATCCTGATTCTGGTCAATGAACAGGACGATGCCGTCGGCTATCTGAGTAAGGATGCCGCCCACGATGGCGATGGCGTGTTGCACAGGGCCTTCTCTGTTTTTCTGTTTAACGAGCGTGGCGAAGTTCTGTTGCAACAAAGAGCCGAACAAAAGCGGCTGTGGCCCGGGTTTTGGTCCAACAGCTGCTGCTCTCACCCCAAAAAAGGAGAGGAGATAACGACCGCCGCCCATTGTCGCATTCAGCAAGAGCTCGGCGTGAAAGCGGACCTTCAGTATCTCTACAAGTTTGTCTACCAGGCTCGCTTTCATGACTTGGGCAGCGAGCACGAATTGTGCTGGGTGTACATTGGCAAATGCGATCAGCCGGTCGCCCCCAATGCACTCGAAGTGGCCGACCACCGCTGGCTGGCCGTTGATAAGCTGTCGGCCGAGATAGAGTCCTCTCCCGACAGGTTTACGCCCTGGATGAAGCAGGAATGGCATCAGCTGACCACTCGCTACCGGGCAGACTGCAACAGTGTCTGTGGTGTCGAGTTCTTCGGCTGAGTCCGATTCGGCTTTTCTCGGCACTCTTGACTTTGGCGGCTTAGACCCCGAGAACCGCCCCTTCTTCCTCTCATCAATCCTGCCAGGGATATCC
>RKSB01000092.1 GCA_007571095.1 K189A clade bacterium
TTTTGGCTGAGGGCTCTTCTGGCTGAAGGCTCCTGGCTGAAGGCTCTATTTTTCTATTCCCTTCTGGCTGAGGGCTCTATTTCTATTTTCTTTCTGGCTGAAGGCTCTTGGCTGAGGGCTCCTCCCTTCTTTAGCTGAAGGCTCCTTTATTTCTATTTTTTAGCTGAAGGCTCCTTTATTTTCTATTCCTTTTTGGCTGAGGGCTCTTTATTTCTATTTTCTTCTAGCTGAAGGCTCTATTTTTTATTCCCTTCTAGCTGAAGGCTCTTCTGGCTGAAGGCTCTATTTTTTATTCCCTTTTGGCTGAGGGCTCTTCTGGCTGAAGGCTCTATTTTTCTATTTTCTTCTAGCTGAAGGCTCTATTTTTCTATTTTCTTTTGGCTGAGGGCTCTATTTTTCTATTTTCTTCTAGCTGAAGGCTCTATTCCCTTTTGGCTGAGGGCTCCTGGCTGAGGGCTCCTGGCTGAGGGTTCTATTTTTTATTCCCTTTTGGCTGAAGGCTCTATTTTTCTATTTTCTTCTAGCTGAAGGCTCTATTCCCTTTTGGCTGAGGGCTCCTGGCTGAGGGCTCAGGTGGCTTCCGTTTCCATGGTCGGGCTGGGGTCGGTAGCGTCAGACACAACCTTGTCGGCTTCGCTTTCCCTGAGGTCTTCAGACAGCCGCCTGTCGGCTATATCGGCAGTCATCAGGGCTGCTTCCTCTCTTTGTTTTCTGATCCTGTGATAAAGGCTGCCGGTGCCTGCCGGAATGAGTCGGCCGACAACCACATTCTCTTTCAGCCCCATCAATTGATCTGACTTGCCTTTCACCGCAGCCTCAATGAGCACTCGAGTTGTCTCCTGAAAAGAAGCGGCGGAAATGAAGCTTTCGGTGGCCAGTGCCGCCTTCGTAATGCCCAGTACCTGACGTTCAAAAACGGGAGGCCGCTCGCCCTTGGCTTCCATTCTGTCGGCGCACTCCTTGATGGCTTCGTACTGCACCTGCTCGCCCGCTACATAGGTGGAGTCACCCGAATCAACGACTACCGCAGTGCGAATCATCTGTCGAATAATCACCTCAATATGCTTGTCGTTGATAGTGATGCCCTGTAGCCTGTAAACGCTCTGCACCGCCTGAATCATGTGCTCCGCCAGGTGAGTCATGCCACGCAAACGGAAAACATCCTGAGGTACCAGATCGCCTTCCACAATCATGTCGCCCTTCTCTACCTCTTCGCCGTCAAATACAAGCAGCCTGCGATTCTTGGATACCAGAATTTCGGCGGGCAAGTCTGCATCTTCAACCTCTTTCGAGGCATCGGCAGCGTCTTCTTTTTGATAGGGGCTGTCGATAAACAGGCGTTGTTTTCCTCGAAAATCTCCCTTGAAGCGAATAACACCCGAGCGCTCAGCCAACACGGCAGGCTCCTTCGGCATTCTTGCTTCAAAAAGATCGACCACTAGAGGCAGACCGCCGGTAATATCCGACGGGCCGTGATCTTCCTTGGGTATCTGGGCTACAACATCGCCGGCCTGAACCTCTGCATTCTCGTCAACCTGCAGTACTGAATCCACCGGCAACAGTCGGTGAAGCAAGACCTCGCCATCCTTGTCAACAACCTCAAATGCCGGCCTCTGCTGTATCTTGTCACCTGTCTTTTCGTCGACGATGACCTTGACGCTGACATCCTTGACTCTGATGATGGAAGTACCGGTTACAGCATCCTCCTGCCTGTCAACTGCATCTTCGCCAAGCCCTATAAATCGAACTCGACCGGCTATTTCAGTAATAATCGGGTGACTGTGGGGGTCCCAGGAGGCAATGGTGGTGTTTGGCTCCACCGGCTCTTCGTTGCCGGCAAACAGATGCGCACCGTAAGGCACCCTGTAACGTTCTATAGCCCTGCCGTTAGGTGCAAACACCACCACAACACCGGATCGTGTCAGGTTCACGTACCTGCTATTCGACTGCTTGATCAGCTTCATTCCATCCAGACGTATCTGGCCGCTGTGCTTGGTTCGAATACTGTCGGTCGTCGTTCTCGCTGTGGTGCCGCCGATATGGAAAGTCCGCATGGTGAGCTGAGTGCCTGGCTCGCCTATTGACTGGGCAGCCACCACTCCGACTGCCTCACCCTTGTCGACAAGCTTTCCTCTGGCCAGATCACGACCGTAGCACTGCCGACAAATGCTGCGATAGGACTTGCAGGTGATGGCAGAACGAACGTACACCTCGTCTATTGCGTGCTCTTCAAGTTTCTGAACCTGCGCTTCACCCATCATGGTGCCGCGCCCAAAGAGCACTTTTGAAGAATCGTCACGGTCCAGAATATCCCTCGCCAGAATACGCCCCAAAACCCTCTGGCGAAGGGGCTCAACAACTTCAGCACCCTCAATCAGGGCGGTCATCATCAGGCCATCCTCGGTACCGCAGTCTTCTTCGGTGACGACCAGATCCTGTGCAACATCAACAATCCGTCGAGTCAGATAACCTGAATTCGCAGTCTTCAGGGCGGTATCGGTCAAACCCTTGCGGGCACCATGCGTGGAGATAAAGTACTGGCTGACCGAAAGCCCTTCACGAAAATTCGCAGTGATGGGAGTCTCGATAATCGAACCATCAGGCCTGGCCATCAATCCTCTCACGCCTGCCAACTGGCGCATCTGCATCGGCGAGCCACGGGCACCGGAGTCGGCGTATATATAGACCGAGTTAAAGCTCGGAACAGTGGTCACTCGATTGTCGGCATCCGTCTGCTTGATAACCGACAAAGACTCCATCATCTGGTCACTGATTTCCTCGGTAGCCCGAGACCAGATGTCAACCACACGAGCGTATTTTTCCTTGGCCGTCAGCAGGCCATCCAGTTTCGCCTGCTCCAGGGCGTTGACATCTTTCGTTGCCTTGGCCAGCACCTTACTCTTGCCTTCTGGAATCTTCAGGTCCTCAATGCCCAACGACACGCCGGACTGAGTGGCATAGTTAAAACCGAAGTACATCAACCGGTCGGCAAAAACAACGGTCTTTTTGGGGCCAACATCGTGATAAGACCGGTTCAACAGAACAGAGATGTCGTTCTTTTTCATCATCTTGTTGATCAGACTAAACGGCAGACCCGCTGGAACAATTTCGTAAAGCAGTATTCGCCCTACCGTTGTCTCAACAATGCTTGACCCGTGGGCATCTTCGCTTTCTCCGAGAAGAGCCTTGTTGGAAATACGAACCTTGATTTTTTGGCGCAACTCAAGCTGGTTCATGGCGAAGGCACGACTGACCTCCTTGAAGTTGCTGAAAACCCGAATCTCCTGCCCGGGCAGGAGAGGTGCCTCGCTGGTCATCCAGTAAAGACCCAGAACAATGTCCTGCGAAGGCATAATGATGGGCTCGCCGTTGGCTGGTGAGAGAATGTTGTTGGTTGACATCATCAGCACTCGGCTCTCCAGTTGTGCCTCCATGGTCAGGGGCACGTGTACGGCCATCTGGTCGCCATCAAAATCCGCGTTGTAAGCGGCACACACCAGAGGATGAAGCTGAATGGCCTTGCCCTCGATCAAGACCGGCTCAAACGACTGGATGCCCAGACGATGCAGGGTGGGAGCGCGATTGAGGAGCACCGGGTGCTCTCGAATAACCTCGGCAAGGATATCCCAGACTTCACCCTTCTTCTGTTCCAGAATCTTTTTGGCTGATTTGATGGTTACAGAGGGGTCTGCGGCAATGAGTTTGCCGATCACCATTGGCTTGAAAAGCTCCAGGGCCATGCTCTTGGGCAGGCCGCACTGGTGCAGTTTGAGTTTGGGTCCCGCAACTATCACCGAGCGTCCTGAATAGTCAACTCGCTTGCCCAGCAGATTCTGACGAAAACGCCCCTGTTTGCCCTTGATCATGTCCGCCAGAGACTTGAGAGGCCGCCTGTTGTTGCCGGTAACCGGCCGGCTTCGACGATTGTTGTCGAGCAGGGCATCCACCGATTCCTGCAACATTCTTTTTTCGTTGCGAATGATGATGTCCGGTGCTTCCGCGTCCATTAGACGTTTGAGCCGGTTGTTGCGGTTAATCACTCGTCTGTAGAGTTCGTTCAGGTCGGAGGCGGCAAATCGACCGCCATCCAAAGGCACCAGAGGACGCAGGTCAGGCGGCAAAACCGGCAAAACCCTGAGTATCATCCATTCGGGCTTGTTGCCTGACCGAATGAACTGCTCAATCAGCCGAAGCCTCTTCAGCAGCTTGGACTTCTTGGTTTTTGCCGAGGTCGACTGAACCTTTTTTCTGATGGTTTCTGTCTCGGCAGCCAGATCTATCTCCTTGAGCATGGCCAGAATGGCTTCGGCGCCCATTTTGGCCACAAACTCACCGCTGCCGTATTTCTGAATTGCCTGCTCGTAGGCCTCGTCCGAGAGGAGTTGACGTTCATTGAGGTCGGTCATCTTGGGGTCTGTGACCACATAGGAATTGAAGTAGAGCACCTGCTCGACATCCTGAATGGTCATGTCCAGCAACTGACATATCCTCGATGGCAGAGACTTCAGGAACCAGATATGAGCAACCGGACTGTGGAGTTCGATATGACCCATACGTTCGCGTCGAACACGCGCCTGGGTTACCTCGACTCCACATTTCTCGCACATCACACCTCGGTGCTTCAATCTCTTGTACTTGCCGCAGAGACATTCGTAATCCTTGACCGGGCCGAAAATTCTGGCGCAGAAAAGGCCGTCGCGCTCCGGTTTGAAGGTGCGATAATTGATCGTCTCGGGTTTCTTGATCTCCCCCCAGCTCCAGGAACGGATAGTATCCGGAGAAGCCAGACTGATACGAAGCGAGTTGAAATCCTCTCTGGGAGAACGGGCACCCCAGTTTCTACTGCCGAGCAATTGTTTCACTTAACTTCCTCCGAGAATGTTTTGCAATCGAGTCCGTTTCACTGATCGAATTCCTTGTCCAGGTTGATGGCCATTGAGCGAATCTCCTGAATAAGCACATTGAAGACTTCAGGTGCTTTGGCCTCCATTTCGTAATTACCATTGACGATGTTTTTGTAGATCTTGCTGCGGCCGATCAGATCATCCGACTTCACCGTCAGCATTTCCTGCAGAGTGTAAGAGGCACCATAGGCCTCCAGTGCCCAAACCTCCATTTCTCCGAAACGTTGACCGCCAAAGTTTGACTTGCCGCCCAAAGGTTGCTGAGTAACCAGCGAGTAAGAGCCTGTCGAACGGGCATGCATCTTGTCGTCGACCAGATGATTGAGCTTCAGTATGTACATGTAGCCAATCGTAACCGGCCGTTCAAACCTGTCTCCGGTGCGACCATCATAGAGGACGGTCTGACCATCCTCCGGCAAACCGGCCAAAGACAGCATCTTCTTGATTTCTTCCTCGCTGGCACCGTCAAAGGCACGAGTTGCCATTGGCACGCCCCCGACCAGATTCATGGCCAGTTCGCAAACTTCCTGATCGGTGAATTTGTCGAGGTCATGAGCCACATCAGAACCATCCTTGTGCATGCCCGCATAAATTTTCTTCAGGTATCCACGAAGAGACTTCAGACTGCTCTCCTTCGCCTGATAAGCCCTGAGCCGTTTCTCGATTTGACTGCCCAACGACTTGGCGGCCCATCCCAGATGAGTTTCGAGGATTTGCCCGATATTCATTCGGGAAGGCACACCCAGAGGATTCAAAACCATGTCAACCGGTTCGCCATTCTCATCAAAGGGCATGTCCTCCGTCGGCACTATGGTTGAGATAACGCCCTTGTTGCCATGGCGACCAGCCACCTTATCGCCTGGCTGAATCGGCCTTTTGACTGCCAGAAACACCTTGACTATCTTTCGTACATCAGGCGGTAAATCGGTCGAAACGTTGAGCTTTTCTTCCCTGTCCCTGAGTCTGCTGTCTCTCTGGTCACGTTTTTTACGCAGGTCTGCCTGGCGGCGTTTAACCAGGGCATTGATCTTCTTGTCCGCAACAGAACACAGAAACAGCTCGGCGTTATCCAGGTCCTCGAGATCTTCTTCAGACAGCACAGTGCCTGCCTCGAAGGGCCCTTTGTCGCCAGCTGCAGTCTGACCCTTGAGGGTTTTTCTCAAGTGGTCACAGATGGTGTTTTCAAAAACACTGTACTCGGCATGCAAATCCTTTCGTGCCTGCTCGAGTTCTGCCTGTTTGATTTCCTGAGTGCGTTGATCCTGCTCCACACCGGACCGAGTCAGGATTTGCACATCTATGACCGTACCACTGGAAGAAGAAGGGACTCGCAACGAAGTGTCCTTGACATCCGAAGCCTTTTCGCCGAAAACAGCCCGCAACAGCTTTTCCTCGGGGCTGAGTTGGGTTTCGCCCTTCGGAGTCACCTTGCCCACCAGAATGTCGCCCGCCTGAACCTTGGCACCGACATAAATGATTCCGGAATCATCCAGCTTGACTCGAGCACTTTCTGAAACATTGGGAATGTCCTTGGTGATCTCCTCCACACCAAGTCGAGCCTCTCTGGCAATACAGGTATGCTCCTGAATATGAATGCTGGTAAAGCAGTCATCCCGAACCAGGCGTTCGGAAATCAGTATTGCATCCTCGTAGTTGTATCCGCCCCAACACATAAAGGCCACTCGAACATTCTTTCCTAACGCCAACTCGCCGAGATCGACCGAAGAACCATCAATCAGGACATCGCCGCGCTGAACAACCTCGCCTTCCCTGACGAGGGGTCGCTGGTTCATACAGGTATTCTGGTTGGATTTGGTGTATTTCCTGAGGGTGTAGATATCGACATCAACGTCAATGCCGTCGTCGCCAACGCCACCCACTCGAACCACCACCCGATTGCTGTCAACACTTTCAACGACACCGTCGCGTCGGGCAAGCTGGCAGGCACCAGAGTCTCTGGCGACGGCACTTTCCATACCCGTACCGATGAGCGGCTTTTCAGATCGCAAAGTCGGAATTGCCTGGCGTTGCATGTTGGAACCCATGAGTGCGCGGTTGGCATCGTCATGCTCAAGGAACGGAATAAGGGCAGATGAAACAGACACCATCTGCTGAGGAGAGACATCCATGTAGTCAATTCTGTCCGCCGGCAATTTGACATACTCGTTCTGGAAGCGCACATTGACTATCTCTTCTGCAAACTGCCCCTTTTTATCCAGAACAGCGTCGGCCTGCGCAACCACATGACCCTTTTCGTCGATGGACGACAGGTATTCAACCTCATCGGTTGGCTTTTTGTTTTTGACTTTTCGATAGGGAGTCTGCAGAAACCCGTAACCGTCCGTTCGAGCATAAATGGCCAGCGAATTAATCAGACCGATATTGGGTCCTTCGGGTGTTTCAATCGGGCAAATACGCCCGTAGTGAGTGGAATTGACATCCCGCACTTCAAAGCCGGCGCGATCTCTGCTCAGGCCGCCTGGACCCAGAGCCGATACTCTGCGCTTATGGGTCACTTCAGCCAGCGGATTGGCCTGGTCTGCGAACTGGGACAGCTGACTGGAGCCGAAAAACTCCTTGATGGCTGCCGATATGGGTTTGGCATTAATCAGGCTCTTTGGGGTCAGGCCCTCGGACTCGGCCATGCCGAGACGTTCCTTGACCACACGTTCAGCCCTGACCAGCCCGATCCGAAACTGGTTGGCAACTGTCTCACCCACTGAACGGACACGTCTGTTGTCGAGATGGTCGATCTGGTCAACCGAGTCTCGGCCATCACGCACTGCAACGAGCGTCTTGAGCACATCCAGAATATCTTCCCTGCTTAAAACGTTCGGGTTCCCCGCCGGCTGTTCCTGATCATTCTTTCGGCCCACTCTGAGGTTGAACTTCATGCGCCCGACCTCTGAAAGGTCGTAGCGGGAGCTGTTGAAGAAGAGATTTTCGAATACCTTGACTTTGGCATCAAAAGAGGCCGGCTCGCCGGGGCGAAGAATGCTGTAGATCAGAACTATTGCTTCCTCTCTGGTTTTGGCGGCATCGGCACGTAACGTATTTGCAATATAGGCACCTCTATCCAGATCGTTTGAAACCAGCGTTGCAAAAGACTTGATGCCGTTTTCAGGATCGCTGATCGTCTTGAGTGCCGAAGCATTGAGAATCGTATTGCTGGCCACGATGACTTCGCCGGTATCCTTGTTGACCAGATCCTGAGCCAGCACCCAACCCTTGGGGAATTTGTCGATCGGCACCTTGACAGAAGCTATTTTGGCCTCTTTCAACTGGTGAGCGCGACCTCGAGTAATACGCGTGTTGGCCGGTACCAGCACTTTGCCGGAAGAGTCCTTTATGTCAACGGCAAGCTCCTGGCCGCGAAGGTTCTCAGGTACAACGCGAAGAGAGAGGGAGTTCTTCTGAACAGACCAGCTGTTGGTGTCAAAAAAGTAGCCCAGAATCTCCTGATCGCTCAAACCGAGTGCCCTCAGTATGGCGGTGGCGAGTATTTTTCGCTTCTTGTCGATACGCACATGAATCAGGTCTTTGGCGTCAAATTCGAAGCACAACCAGGAGCCCCTGTCGGGAATGACCTGCACCGAATAGAGCAACTTGCCGCCAGAACCTGCCGTCTTTCCCTTGTCATGAACAAAAAACACGCCGGGAGAACGGTGTAGCTGAGAAACAACCACCCTTTCTATGCCCTTGACAATGAAAGACTTCTGCTCCGTCATCAGCGGCAGTTCACAGAGATAGACCTCCTCCTCGATGATTTCTCCCTTCTGCTTCTTCTTGCCCCCCTTGGCACCGGATTTTGTTGACTCGAAGAATATGAGTCGGGCATTGATGTGCAGGGAAGCGGCATAGTTGGCACCCTGTGCCAGGCATTCTGCAGCATCAAAATCCGGTTCCTTGATGAAGTAGTCTGTGTAATGCAATTCCGCATTGCCCGATTGACTCACAATCGGAAAAACCGAACTCAGGACATCATGCAGGCCGGACGATTTTTTGTCGGCTGGCTTTCCGGATGTTCGAGCAAAGGCTTCGTAGGAGTCCGCCTGAATTTTCAGCAGGTCGGGCAGAGGCATGGGAGTCCGCAGCCTGCCGAAATCCCTTCGAATTCGTTTCTTTTCAATCAGCGAATAGGGCATTAAAAATGTCTCCAAAAAAATAACCGATTCCCTCGGTGTAGAAGGGTGCCGACCGAAAGATCGGCACCCTGGCCGGTGCCGGCGTCATTTCGTGCAGAGAAGGAATCAGCGGACGAGGCCGAAAGCGGGCAAGCCCGAAGCCTTGAGGTTCGGGCGGCGAAATGAGTCAGCGAACAAGGCTACTTAAGCTCAGAAGTCGCTCCGGCTTCTTCCAGCTGCTTTTGAATCTCCTCGGCTTCCTCTTTGCCGGCTCCCTCTTTTACCGGTTTGGGGGTACCGCCGACAACCTCATCCACCAGCCCTTTGGCTTCTTTCAGCCCCAGTCCGGTAATACTTCTGACTGCCTTGATCACATTGATCTTCTTGTCGCCGACATTGGCCAGGACTACATCGAAGCTGGTTTGTTCAGCCTCTGCCGAATCCGCACTCTCGGCAACCGCCGAAGCGGGAGCCTGCGCGACTGCGGCGGCAGCGCTCACGCCGAACTTGTCCTCCATGGCCTTGACCAGTTCAACGACATCCATAACGCTCATTTGCGAAATAGACTCGAGGACTTCTTCAGATTTTTTTGATAAACCCATCTTGCAAACACTCCAAATGCTGATTAATACAAACTATTTCAATTGACCAGAGTCACCGACGGCCGCCACTGTACGCGTCAGCCTGGCCGGCACTTCATTGATGGTTCGGGCCATTTTCTCAATCGGTGCCAGCATGACTCCCATCAGTTGCCCCAAAGCCACTTCCCGAGTTGGCAGACTGGCAATACGAGGGGCTTCACTGCCTTCGTGAAAGATTCCGTCGACGGACAGTGCCCGAATTTTCAGGCCGGGATTTTCCTCGCTGAAATCCTTGAGTACGCGCGCCGGCAAACCCAGTTCATCCTCTGACAAAGCGACCAGAGTCGGGCCGACGAAGTTATCGCACAGGCAGTCGTGAGAACTGTCCTTGAAGGCTCTCCTTGCCAGAGTGTTTCGAATGACTCGCAGGCGAACCTTTTGCTCTCTTGCCTGCTTGCGCAACTGTGTCATCTGGATAACAGTCAGTCCGCTGTAATCGGCCAATACAACCGACAGTGCAGCGTTGGCCAGAGAATTGACCTCGCTGACGACCTGAGCCTTGTCTTCAAACCGCAAAGTCATAGTCCTGTATTCCTCAAAGCATTAAGCGAAGACATGCCGGCCGCTCACAACGGAAGCGACCCTTGATCGATCACCAGCCCCGGGCCCATGGTGGTCGACAGCATCACCTTCCGAAAGTAAATTCCCTTGGCTGAAGGCGGGCGAACCTTCTTCAGGTCGGCCAGCACCGTTTCGATATTCTCTGTCACCGCTTCCGGCGAAAAACCGACACGGCCGACACTGCCATGGACGACTCCTGAACGGTCCGTCCGATACTGCATTCGGCCTGCCTTGGCATGAGCAACAGCCTGCCCGACGGCGGGAGTTACGGTGCCCATTTTTGGATTGGGCATAAGGCCCTTAGGCCCGAGAATTTGGCCGAGCGGTGCCACCTTGGGCATGGTATCGGGGGTTGCTATGACCACATCAAAATCCAGATTACCCGCTCGAATGCTCTCTGCCAGACTCTCCACTCCGACTATATCGGCACCCGCTTTTTCGGCCTCTTCAGCCAGATCGCCAGCGGCAAAAACCGCGACCTTGACACTTTTGCCAAGGCCATGAGGCAGAACAACCGCGCCTCTGACCATCTGGTCGGACTTGCGTACGTCCACGCCGAGTTTGACCATCAAGTCAAAGGACTCGCTGAACTTTACGCTAACCAGTTCAGTCAGCAGGTCGACGGCTTCGCCGATGGAGTATCTTTTGTTGCCATCAACCTTTTCGGCGATGGCTCGCATGCGTTTCGACAGCTTCGCCATACTAAATACCCTCCACCTCAAGCCCCATGCTGAAGGCTGTGCCGGCAATTGTTTTGACAGCTGCATCCGTATCGGCAGCAGTCAGGTCAGGGAGCTTCAGCCGAGCGATCTCTTCAAGCTGCGCTCTGGTCACAGTACCCACCTTGTGAGTGTTCGGCGTTGAACTGCCTTTGTCGAGCCCGGCAAATTTCTTTAACAAAACCGCAGCAGGCGGAGTTTTCTGAATAAAGCTGAAGGATTTATCGGCATAAACCTGAATAACCACTGGGACAGGTACTCCGGCTTCAAGTTCCTGAGTCTTGGCATTGAACTCCTTGCAGAAGTCCATGATATTCACTCCGTGCTGACCCAGAGCAGGCCCCACCGGAGGGCTGGGGTTGGCCTGACCCGCAGGTATCTGTAACTTGATCACTACTTCGGCTTTGCCTTGTTTTCGTTTTGCCATTGCTAATTCGTTTCCGGTTCCTTGTCAGACTGTTTTCGCTTCTCTTGCTTCTAAAGCTTCTCGATCTGCTCAAAAGCAAGGTCTACAGGTGTCGGGCGACCGAAAATGGTGACTGCCACCTTGAGACGATTCTTGTCGTAATTCACCTCTTCGACGGTGCCGTTGAAGTCGTTGAAAGGCCCGTCAATGACTCGAACCTCTTCGCCCACTTCGTACAGATTTTTAGGTACCGCCTGTTTGCTGCCGATCTCCATCCGCCGGCGGATTTTCTTGAATTCCTCGTCGGTGAGCGGCGTCGGATTTTCATTGCCTCCGACAAAGCCAATGATACGAGGAGTGCGCTTGACCAGTTGCAGGGCGGCGATGTCGGCCTCCATCTCAACCAGTACATAGCCAGGATAAAATTTGCGCTCACTGCGGCGCTTCTGACCGGATCGCATCTCCATAACCTCTTCCGTCGGCACGATGATGCCGCCGAACTTGTCCTGCAAGTCCGAGTCTGCGATATTTTCTTTCAATAAGGTCATCGCTTTTTTTTCAAGGTTGGAGTGAGCCTGCACTACATACCACTTCTTGTTCACCCGCTTCTCCTCAACCGATCAAGCCTTCAACCAGAGAACCGAGGCTCCAGTCCAGCAACCAAAGGATCACCGCAACCAGAAAAACCAGAACCAGAACCAGAGCAGTGGTCTGGGTTACTTCCTGCGGTGTTGGCCAGATCACCTTGCGTATCTCTGCTCTGGCCTCCTTCAGGAGATCCAGAACCATCCTGCCGGAAAAGGTTTGCGATGCCACCGCCAACGCCAGCATGGCCAGTGCTACCAGTGCCAGTACACGGTAAAGCAGCGATTCCTCTGCAAAATACCAGTTGCCATAGACTCCGGCAGCAACGATCAAGCAGACAAAAGACCACTTTAACCAGCCCAGCCTGTACTCTTCTTCTCTCGGAACACTCACGATAAGACCCTGAAATATTTCAACCGAACTTCGCATGAATAAGAAGGTAACCGCTCATCACAACCTGGATGCTCTTAAACGTTCATCCGGTAAATGCGGCAGGCCAGGAGGGAATCGAACCCCCAACCTGCGGTTTTGGAGACCGCTGCTCTACCAAGTTGAGCTACTGGCCTGGTCTTCCAGAATCTAGCCGGTGATTTTAATCACCACGCCAGCACCAACTGTTCGGCCACCCTCTCGAATGGCAAAACGCAAACCTTCGTCCATGGCAATGGGGGAAATCAAAGTCACGTTCATCTTGACACTGTCACCCGGCATAACCATTTCAACGTTCTCCGGCAATTCCACAGAGCCGGTCACATCCGTCGTCCGGAAATAGAACTGTGGTCGATAACCCTTGAAGAAGGGAGTATGTCGGCCGCCCTCCTCTTTTGACAGGACATAGACTTCGGCCTCGAACTGAGTGTGAGGAGTGATGGACTTGGGATGAGCCAATACTTGCCCGCGCAGAACTTCCTCTCGTTTGATGCCACGCAGCAATACACCCACGTTTTCGCCTGCCCTGCCCTCATCCAGAAGCTTGCGGAACATTTCAACGCCCGTTACCGTCGTGGTCGAAGTATCCTGAATGCCCACTATCTCAACCTCATCTCCAACATGCACCACGCCGGCTTCAATACGACCGGTTACCACGGTGCCTCGACCGGAAATGGAGAAGACATCTTCAATCGGCATCAGATAGGGCTTGTCGATGGCTCTCTCGGGCTCTGGAATATATTCATCAAGTGCTTGCACCAGCTTTCTGATTGCCTCCATGCCATGCTCGCCTGTGTCACCCTCAAGAGCTTTCAGGGCACTGCCTATAATCACCGGAGTATCGTCACCTGGAAACTCGTAGTTATCCAGCAGTTCCCGAACCTCCATTTCAACCAGATCAAGCAGTTCAGGATCGTCTACTGTGTCAGCCTTGTTGAGAAACACCACCATTCTCGGCACACCCACCTGACGACTCAGCAAAATATGCTCGCGAGTCTGCAACATGGGACCATCGGCTGCGCTCACGACCAAAATGGCACCATCCATCTGGGCGGCACCAGTAATCATGTTCTTCACATAGTCGGCGTGGCCCGGACAATCCACATGCGCATAGTGGCGAGAGTCGCTCTCGTATTCGACATGTGAAGTGGAAATGGTAATCCCGCGCTCCTTTTCCTCGGGCGCGTTGTCTATCTGATCAAAGTCCTTGGCTTCGCCGCCAAAATTGGTCGCACTCAGCTTCGTAAGAGCGGCTGTCAAGGTCGTCTTGCCATGGTCGACATGGCCTATGGTGCCGACATTGATATGCGGCTTGGTACGTTCAAATTTCTCTTTAGCCATTTATGATGAACTCCTAAATCCGTTGAAAAAACAACACTTGTGCCTGCACTGGTTTACTGGTGCTCACAGCTGGACTTGAACCAGCGACCTCTTCCTTACCAAGGAAGTGCTCTGCCTGCTGAGCTATGTGAGCGCGCCCTGGAGCGGATGGCGGGAATCGAACCCGCATCATCAGCTTGGAAGGCTGAGGTTCTACCATTGAACTACACCCGCAACTTCAGCCAACCCTTATAAAACGGAGCAGACAAAGGTAGAAGATTGTACACCATATCAACTCAGTTGTCCGCTTGATAACTTCGGGCTTCAGGCCCCCGGAATCAAACAACCGCAAAGGACACTCCGGCAGGCCAGCTACCGGTTCGGCACCCCCTCACATATGGAGGGGGTAGGATTCGAACCTACGAAGGCATAGCCGTCAGATTTACAGTCTGATCCCTTTGACCGCTCGGGAACCCCTCCAGACAAAGCGTGAAATTTTAACCTTTTTATCGAAAAACGGCAAGTTTATCGGAAAACGGCAAGCGCGTCTGGAAACAAAAGGCTTGAGCGGATTCCGATTGGAAACTGCTCTCGTGCCTTTCGACTGATCGGCCAGTGTAAGACGAGTTGCTTGCGCTCGGTTGCCTCGGCGGGCTGGATTGCCCAGTCGCAAGGTTCGAGTCTCATTCACGAAGCAACAGCCAGAAGGGATTTTTCATAGGAGGTGGCGTAGTTCTGGATGTTGATGTTTCGGCTGAAGGCTCTTATTTTCTTATTCCCTTCTGGCTGAAGGCTCTTATTTTCTTATTCCCTTCTGGCTGAGGGCTCCTATTTTCTTATTCCCTTTTTAGCTGAGGGCTCCTATTTTCTTATTCCCTTCTGGCTGAGGGCTCTTATTTTCTTATTCCCTTTTTAGCTGAGGGCTCTTATTTTCTTATTCCCTTTTTAGCTGAGGGCTCTT
>RKSB01000042.1 GCA_007571095.1 K189A clade bacterium
TCGACAAGAGAAAGGGAACAGGTAGCCGACAGGCTGCTGTCAGCAGAGGTTTTCCTCGTCGAGATATTCAGGTTCACCGAACAGTCACTCCGCAAAAAAACCGTCGGCCTGTCGCTCTTGCAGACTCAAGACGCACCTCTTCGACATATCAGGCCATGGATTAAGCAAGGCCGGATCTGCAACAGCCAGCCTTCGACAATCAACAAAGCCTTTGCGCCTGCGAATACAGACCAACCTTGTCTGCCATGACTCCTGTATCTACATTCTCCCTGTCTATTTCTTTCTGCCCGTTGTTTTCCTGCTTTTGGCCTTTGGCTTTCTGGTGCTCTTTTTGGCAGGTTTCTGAGAGGTCTTTTGAGCAGAGGCTTTTTTGGCGAGTTTTTTCGGCTGTGCTGCCGGCTGACCCTTGCCCTGTTCGGGCCGAGCCTGCGAGCCCGCCTTTGTTGAGTCGTCCACAGAGGCGGCAGCCGATTTTTGAACCGCTGCCTCCGCCATGTCTATAAACTCACGAGCGGCTTCAACCACTCTTTGGCCGGCACTCGCCCACCCATTCTGATTGTCGATTCTAATCACTCGCATGGTAGTCCAGGCCCGCTGAGGCAGAGGACCGTTCCAGAAGGGGTCTCCCGGCGTTGCGATGGCAACGACAAAATAGCCTGCATTGGCAGCCACCAGGGCAGAATCCGCCGACAGCACCTTGATCGATGAAGGCTCGTCAATATCGCCCGCATTCATCGACTGGCGTATCCTTCGGGTTTCCTCCTCAGGCCAGGCAAAATCCACCCCCATATCCTGACAAAGTTCGGACTCAATCCAGACTCGCTCCTTTAACAAGTCCTTTGCAGAGGCCGCCGGAGGTACGGACACCGGAAGCATGAATTCAACCAGCGAGGCGTCGTCCAGAGCAAAATGAGGAATGTCGTCGGTAGCCGGAACCTTTCCTTCAGACAGGTCAAACACACCAATGTCGGCACCGGTTTGCAAAGCCGATCGAATCCATGGCTGCCATCGGTTCGGATGCGTTTTCCAAATGTGGATCTTGTTGTCCTGAGTGAATAGCTGACGGCTTTTGTCGTCCTGTTTGAAGATTGTCCCGTCCAGTAGCGGAATAGTCGCAAGGGCAGGTGCGGCAAAAGGGCCGGCCTTGCTTGCCAGCGATTTGGCCAGGCTGACATTGCCTGCCAAAACCGCAAGTTCAAGACAGGCCGCCGAGTGCCATTGATCCTCCTTGCCCTGAAATCTTTTCCATGCCTCCTTTCCGTAGCCGGCCATCCAGGCGATTCTTGCCGATGCAGGCAACATCTCCTCCGAAAGATCGCCGGTTAAAAGCAGTCGTCGAGCAAAATCTTTCAATTGGCTCGACTCGCCTATTCCGGCCAGCAGTGAAGCGGTAATAACCGCCATACCGGCAGCGACCGTCGCTTCAGGTATCGGTGCCATGCCGGATAAAAAGGGTTCGACCAGCCGTCTGGCCTGCTCATACTCCTTGGCCATCACCGCCGACTTGGCACCAATCAGCGCGACATGGGCATTCCACGGCATGCTGGATGCTATGTGCACAGCCCCCCTGTGATCGCCGAGTATATTCAGCCGCCGAACCAACGACAGCACCGCCGCCGGCTCACCCCGCTGCGAGAGCCTTTGCAACCGCTCAAGCCCCGGCATGATCGAGCCGGCCGCAATCAGGACTTCCGCCTCCAGTTGATTGAGGTGAACATCTTTGCTGCCCTTAACTTCGTCGAGTACGCCCGCCAGATCGCCCTCAACAAACTGCTTCCAGAGCTTTCCGCCGCAGGCGGCAGCACGCGCTGAGTCGCCCTGGGCATAAACCATGGCTGCACGTCTCATCGGAGAAGAGCCTGACCAGGCCCCAAGCAGCGAAGCGGTTGCATGGGCCTGAGCAACCCGATTCTTGTAAAGGCCGGCAACAAAATGATCAACCATCGAATTTTATCCTGAAGTTATTGCCTGATAAGGTGAAACCCGAACTCCTGCCTGCCAGCAAGAGGCCGGCAGGGGAACCATTAAACGAAGCCAGCCGACAAAGACTGCTTTCTGGATGACAGTCCACCTGCTATAGTTTAACTGTCTCTTCAAAGAGTGGCGCATGTCAAAGATTTCAGATAACAAAACTCTCTCCGCAATGCCGGACGCTCCTCTACCGGAGAATCAGGGTGCTCAATCGGTCGAGTCGGCACAACAGGCCCACTCGGTACTGGATCGAGTGCTGGACGACAAAGGCGGGCATCTGTTTACCGGTCGAATTCGTTCTTTCGAGTCTGGAAAATACCTGCTTGCCGACGGGCGGTCGGTGCAGGTCAGTGCGTCCTGCCTGGTTCAGCCAAAACCGAAAGATTGGGTGCTGGTCTGGTCAAATAACCATGGACAGGCCTGGATCCTGAATCTTCTCTCTCGCGACTCGGCGGACGAGCCTCTGGTGATTTCCAGCGACAAGGCGATTCAGATTAACGCCAGGAAAATCGGATTAAACGCACAAACAGTGCATGTCAAGGCCGACAATCTGGTTACTCACGCCGTCAACAATCACTCTGTGGAACAAACTCGAACCGAACAGATCAAACTTCGGGTTACTCAGGTAGGTACGGAGATCCGGCGTGCCGACAGAGTGCTGGAAAAGGTCAACGGCAGCCTGATTCAAAAATTTGGTACCTGGGTCGTGAATGCTGCACAGGAGGTCAGGCACAAGGCAAGGACGGTGCTGTTTGACTAACCTTCCTTTCTATTGGCCCTTTCGTCGAATGCACGCAAGCAAGCCAAGGCGCGAATTCAGGCTGCGAATCGGGTTCCTTCGTTTTTTGGCAACTTTTTGCCTCAAGCCAGTCTAATGCTTTACAGTCTGTTTTTTCACACCGCCGGTATCCCTCTCAGTCAAGTCGAGTGTATGCCGGAATAATGCGAAGCCGCTTATGCCAGATAATGATAATGTCATAACTTATCGCGCCTACATTGAGCCCCTCGGGGAAGACGGCGCAGAATTTGTGACTCTGAGCGACCTCACTGTCACAGAAAGCTACAATTCCGGGTGGACGGCCCAGGCCACTCTGGCCACTCAACGTACAGCCGGATTGAATCTGGGTGCCACCCTGTTCGCCGGTGTCTATTCCGGATTATCCCCGAACAGACCTGTATCCGTACTGATCGCCGTCTCGGGAGCTGACCCCAAACGTCCTCCGGCACCTCAGGAGCCAGAGGAAGATGAAGGAGATGGAGAAGGCGAAGGCGGCGAAGGCGGCGAAGGAGACGAAGGCGGCGAAGGCGATGGAGGAGACGAAGGAGGCGGAGAAACGCCCGCACTGCAGGCGGGGGATGTCATTAGGGCCTGGCCGTCGATGATCTCTCAGCTGGAGCCGGCTCCATCGGATAGTGACTCCGCAGGCTCCCTGCTCACAGTTAATCTGGCCGATCCCGTCTCCTACCTGGCGGATCGTCCCATTTGGGGTGCCTACAGGGGTGTTTCGGTGGCGGAGATGATGGGTGGTGCCATTTCTCTGGCAGCAGGTGGAGACGGGCGACCCACTCTGAATCCTGCCCTGCCCGGTTTCCCCATCATCAGGATTATTGATCGTCTTCGCCTGGATGCCGACCTCATAGGCTACAGCATCGCCGCCGGCCAGACGCTGGGCGAATGGTTGAACTGGCTGGAAGGTATGCTGGGCATACGAATAGAAATGGTTCCCAATATCATCAATGACACCATTGACATCATTCTCTCGGACATAGAAGTCAATACAAATATTGCTCTGCGAATGAAGATCGCACAGTCAAACAACCGCGCCCCTGATGCAAATGCACCCGATGGCTTGATTCATCTCACTGGTATGGAAGCCCGACCTGCTGTTCTGTCAAGGGGAATAGTGCTGGATGACCCTCTGCAAGGGACTTTTCGGCGATTGGGGACCCCTGGTGCAATAGGTACGGTAGTTGGCGGTACTGGAGTCAGTCTGGATGAGGCTGCCCGAAGAGGATACTTTGAAACTGTTGCCTCGATGGCTGAAATGCTTGTCATGGTGGCGGCATCAGATCAGACCGCCATGCGACCAGGCAGCCTGCTGAGTCTTACCAACCCCCCACTGGAGCAGATACCTGACTGGCAGGCGATACGTGTTGAGCACGAGATAAGAAGCACGGCATACTCCAATACAATGACCCTGATCAGGGGAGACCGTCCCTGGTATCCTCCGCCCGCCGAACTGGAAAACACGCGTTATGTAACTGGCATCATTGATGGTGGCGATAACTTTACTCCTGTTGATCCGGTTCCTCGGGATCGTCTGGGCAGAGTACCTATCAACCTGGCGTTTACACCCACGCCCACGGCGGCAGAACAGGCACTCCTTGATGTCGCTGATACCAATCAGGATGATCGCATCACGCTGGCCGACTTCGAGCAGAGTGATATCGAGCAGTACACCAGCGAAATGGATGACTGGGAAGAAAAGCTGGCTGCCTATAACAACGGCGACTACGAAGACCCTTACCCCGGCCAGCCTGACGAGGACCTCACCGAAGAGCAACTGGCTGAACGAATCGAAGCCAGAGAACAGCGAGAGGCGGCCCTGAGATATGCGGCCTACAAGAAGGCTCAGGCGGCCGATCAGGCCGATGCTGATCGCGATGGTTACCAAAGTGACCGCGACGCACTGGTATCTCCAGAGCTTGCAACCCTGCTGAGAGAACCAGGTGCTCACGAACGTCTTCAGGAGCAGCTGGCATTGCTCAGGGCCGGTGACGAGGGAGAAAGGGATATATCGGACGAGTTGCTGGAAGAATACGCTGCCATCTTCGGTGTACCTGAAGATGGGCAACCGGATCGCTATATTCTGCAAAAAAGAGATGCTGCACTGGCACCGGAACGTTGGCCACCCCGCATTCCGATGACCTTCATCGAACCTATGGCAGGTGGTTTGCACGGGTTCATTCCCGCTCACAGACATGGGGACATCTGCCGAATTGCAGTACACAATCCACTGTTTGCCGAAATCATCGGCTACCAGTATCGAAGTGATCGGCGAATCAACACCGGCCTGGTGGATGCCACTGCGGGTCTTGTAGTCGATCACGACCACAAGAAGGCCTGGTCCGGTCTGGTATTCCGACCTCTGGAAGATCTCGAAAGAGAAATCAGTGATACCGACAACATCGACCGTGAAGAAGAGGAAGAGGAAACCACTGGCGGCGGCGAAGGCGGTGGCAACGATGAAGGCGGCGGCGAAGGCGGTGGCAACGGCGAAGGCGGTGGCGAAGGCAGTGGTGAAGGCGAAGGCGGCGGCAACGATGAAGGCGGTGGTGAAGGCAACGGCGAAGGTGGCGGCAACGGCGAAGGTGGCGGCAACGGCGAAGG
>RKSB01000113.1 GCA_007571095.1 K189A clade bacterium
AAATATGTCATGTACCGGAGAGTCGCCTTACTTGCAAAACTCTGCATAGCCCGGCTCTGGTCGGATTTCTCTGCCCGAAGATTTCCTGGAACCGGAGCGAACTAATGGACTGGATCAACCAGGCTGTAAATCTCTGGAAGCCTCGATGCGAGCAGCAAAGCCAAGCACTTTTTCTTTCACTTCCTGCATGGTATCGGCAGTCAGGGTAGGCGTAGCCAGTGCTTCCAGATTCTCATAGCGTTCAGGGCATGAACGAAAGTGCAACGTGTGCATGCCGACTGCACTCGCACCGAATATGTCATGTTCCGGATGGTCGCCTATGTGCAGAGCTTCAGAAGGCTCGACGCCGGCAGACTGCAAGGCTCGTTCGAACATGTGCGGATGAGGTTTGCCCAGACCGACATCAGAGGCCTTGTAGGAAAAACTGAAGTAACAGCCAAGCCCCAGCCTGTCCGTGTCGGCATTGCCATTGGTCAGGGCACCCAGAACAAAGTGCTCCTTGAGTGTGGCCAAGGTCTCCAGAGCACCCTCAAAATAAACGACCTGATGACGTTTCTCCATAAACAGCACAAACGCCTCGGTAGCCAGTGTGGCTGCCTGGGCAGGAGTTGTTCCGCTTTCGAGAAGCGCGTTTCGGTAAACCAGTCGCCGAAGCCTGCTCAGATCGTGAACCAGCATAGGCTGCTGCTGAAGGATTTTCTGCCGAAAGTGCGCAAGCACACCCTCATTCAGCCGAGCTTCGATATTGGGTACTCGGTCAATCAGCCACCGTCGAACCTCTCGATCCGCATGAACAATGGTAGGCACGATATCCCAGAGTGTATCGTCCAGGTCAAAAGTGATCAGCCGCAGGCTCACGACTGCTTGCGAGTGCGTCTGCGGGCTCTCGGGTGAGAGGTGTCGTAGACGCTGGCCAGGTGTTGAAAATCCAGATGGGTATAAATCTGCGTGCTACTGATGTCGGCATGTCCGAGCAACTCCTGCACCGCTCTCAAGTCTCCACTGGATTCCAGAATGTGGCTGGCAAAGGAATGGCGCAGCATGTGTGGATGCAGGTGGCTGTCAATGCGGCTTGCAAGCCGCTTGAACCTCAGTTGCACCGAACGGTGAGACAATCGGCCACCGTTACGATTCACAAAAACAGCATCGGATTCGGGCGGCTTCCTGCACCAGTCACGATAGATGGCCAGCCAACGTTCAAGTGCCTGTTTTGCCTTGCTGCCTACAGGTAGCTGGCGCATTTTTCCACCCTTGCCGAATACAGTCAGGACCCTGTATTCCTCAGTAAAATCACTCAGGTTAACGGCCACCAGTTCCATCAACCTCAGGCCGCTGCCATAACAAAGCTCAACCATTGCAAAATCCCGAATCAGCAGAGGGTCTTCGCCGAAAGGGCTCTGCAACAGGCTGTTCAACTGATCCGTATCCAAAACCGACGGTAACCTCTTCTTGCCCTTGGGCGTGGGAACATTCAGTGTCGGATTCGACAACGAGGGAACATAGTCTTCGCGCCAGCGGGCATAGCTTCGAATGCTGGATAACCATCGCCGCAGGCTGGCATTGGACCACCCTTGAAAGTGAAGCCTGCCGACCAGAGCGCGCAGCCGTGCACTGGTCAGCTGGTCAAAAGAGCATGTCGTCAGGCTCGCAAGGATAGCCAGATCACGTTGATAGGCTTGAACAGTGTGCGGTGAAAGCCTGCGTTCTCGCCGAAGGTGGTCAAGAAACTCGGCGACTCCGCCTGGGTTGTCGGTATTCTGCGTCACGGCTCACTGTACATCAGGGCGTTTGACCGAAAGCAGCCAACAGGCGAGCCAGAACCTCGGCGATAAAGCCGACGAAGAGGGTGTCCTGATCGGCTGTAAAAAAATGCGGATCGGTGCTTCCAAAAGCCAGAAATCCGCTGATCTCGGCATATTCCAAAGGCAGCACCACGGCACTCTGAACAGCCGTTTCGGAGCCAAAAATGGCGATGGCTTCGGACGATCTCAGGGCACCGCAAACAGGTCTGCCGGTTTGAATAAGTGCATTGATGTTCCGTTTCGCTTCGCCCTCATCGAGGCGAAAAATCTCCGAAGATGCGAGTTTGCCGTCACCCAACAGGCAAATGATCGTCGAGTCAACATGAAAATCCGAGGTCGCCTTCTCCTTGAGCAGTGAAAGCACCGTCTTCAGATCATTCGCCTCAAGCATGGCCAGAATCAGCTTGCGGGTCAGTTCAAACAGGCGATCATTTTGTTGCGCAAACCGAAATATCTCGGAAATTCTCTGATCGTTTTTCTGCTGCTTGAGAATAACAGCCTTCCCCAATGCAAACGAAAACGCATTGTCGCTTGCATCGTCAAGGCCGAGGGAAGAAAAGAGCGTCGAATGCTCGGCAAAAAAATCCGGATGGTCAGACAGGTAAGCGGCGACCTCCTCGGCTTTCAGTTCCGGTCTCGAGTCAGCCATCGACCTGCTCGGTCTCCCACACCCCTTCATAGACCCTGACCGCTTCGCCCGTCATGCTGACAGGCACGCCGTCACCAGGCCATTCGATCGTCAGAGTACCGCCAGTCAGGTGAACTGTGACCCTGTCGTCCAGTAACCCTTGTTGGCGGCCTGCCACCACTGCCGCACAAGCACCGCTGCCGCAGGCTTGAGTCTCACCCACGCCCCGTTCATATACTCGCAGCCGTACTGAGTCTGGCTGAAGAATCTGGCAGAAACCCACATTTACTCCTTGAGGAAAATAGTGAGCCTGCTGAACAGCCTGACTCAACCGCTCGACCTGCGTGGCTGACAAGTCGTCGACAAACACCACCAGATGAGGATTGCCCAGACTCAAGGCCACGCCTTCCAGACAGTCGCCGCCGGCTGTTACAAACCGATGCAAAAGACCCTCCGGCTGAGAGCAGACAGGTACGGCTGAAGGGTCAAATACAGGGGCAGGCAGGCAGGCTTTTACTCGGTGGCCGTCAAGCAATTTGAGACGCATTCGCCCGCCAAGGGTCTGGATGGTAAACACATCCTTGTTGGACAAACGCCTTTGACGGATAAACCGGGCGATGCAGCGAGCACCGTTGCCACACTGCTCAACCTCCTGGCCGTCGGCGTTAAAGACGCGATAACGAAAGTCGGCCTGCGGTTGAGTCGGAGGCTCAAGAAGCAACACCTGATCGCAGCCGATGCCCCGCTTTCGGTTGGCCAGAGAGCGAACCAGGTTCGATGTAAGCTCAAGACTCCGGCGAACTCCGTCGAGTACAACAAAGTCGTTGCCGAGACCCTGCATTTTTGTAAACTCAAGCCGCACGCCGGATCCTTCCTGTCTTACAGACGCAATAATAGCACAGGCAGCCGCCCTTCAAGGCGAGACAAGACGCAAGTTTTCCAGTGAGTGTAGAATGGTTTCTTGCCATGCAGTCTGAAGTTCGTATAGGTACTCGTGCGAGTCAACTGGCTCTGTGGCAGGCAAACCATGTTCGGAACAAGCTGCTGGAACGGCATCCGACTCTGTCCGTTCAACTCGTCAAGATAACCACCACCGGTGATCGCCTGTTCGGGCAGCCGTTGCGTGATATAGGCGGCAAGGGGCTGTTCCTGAAGGAAATCGAGGAAGCCCTGCTCAACCATGACATCGATCTTTCGGTACATTCGCTCAAGGATGTGCCGGCGCAATTGCCAGAAGGTCTCATGCTGGCTGCCACGCTGGCCCGAGAAAATCCACTGGACGCGCTGGTACTGGCTCCAGGGCAGACTCGACTGAAGCAGGGTGCATCAGTGGCTACCGGAAGTCTGCGCAGACGTTGCCAGCTGAGTCGGTGGAGAAATGATCTGGTGTTCGAGGATATTCGCGGCAACATAGACACTCGCCTGTTCCGGCTGGCCGATTCAGGATTTGACGCACTTGTGCTGGCTGTTGCAGGCCTGAAGCGCATGGGTTGGGGCGACCGGATCAGCCGTACACTGGAAGCCGATATCCTTGTACCGGCGGCCGGCCAGGGTGCCATCACTGTCGAAGTCCGGTCGAACGATTCGACGATTCGGAGGCTGGTAGAGCCTTTGAACCATCTGGAAACCAGCCTCTGTACATCGGCCGAACGAGCCTTCACCGCAATTATTGAGGCAGACTGTTCGCTGCCTGTGGGTGCCTGGGCAAGGATTGAGGGGGAGAATCTTCGTCTGACAAGCTGTATCGCCGATGCCAAGACCGGCAAAATACTCAGGGCCGAAGCCAGCGGCAGACCGCCGGACTACTATAGAATAGGGCAGCAGGCCGCCTCGGATATTATTGCCCAGGGTGGCGATGCAATTATTCAGGGCTATCGCGATTCAGGCCATTGACTTTCGTTAACGAACCTTAAGGTACGCGATGCACTTTGATAAAAAGATGATGAAAATCGACCTTGAGTGCAAACTCATTATCCGATAAACCCGTCCACACACGCCTCTTCGCACCGACCCTGTGCTCAAGTTCTTCCTGTTGCTGTCTATTCTGATTGCCCTGATGGCATCGGCGGCGGGGGGTTACTTTTATCGGGTCAGCCAGCAGAAGGCCTCCCCTGAACTGCAACAGGACCATGCACTCCGGCAGGACCATGCACTCCGGCAGGACCATGCATTCCAGCAGGATATTGAGCAACTGAGAAAGGTTCTCCAATCAATACAGAGGGAAAACACTCAACTCAAGGATGAACTTTTGGGCCGACTGGCTGTACAGGCTGACGAACAGAACAGGACGCTCAAACAATGGTCGAAAGAGTCCAGTTTGGCACTGGAGTCGGCAATTCGGTTGACGGAGCAGGCGGAAAAGGACGAAAAACAGGTCATTCGGCAACTCATTCGGCTGTTGCAAAGTGCCAGTTTAAGCCTGTTGCTGCCAGCCAACCGTCAGCAGGGTCTGGCTTACCTGAAGCAGGCCGACTCAATTCTGGGTACTCGACTTGAGGACGACTTGATAGAAGTACGCCGACAACTCGGCGATATTCTGTTGGCTCTGAATCAACCGCAGATCCAGAATATTCCGAATCTCTATCTGGACCTGGATCGTCTTGTCGAACAGGCATCGGCGTTGCCTCTGGGGCTGTTCTGGCAACCGGTGCTCACAGCAGACGCACAAGCAGCCAGTCCGCTACAGGAACGTCTGTCCGCCCTGTTCAGAGTTCGCACCGAAGCCAACCCTCTGCCCAGAACGCCCCAACTCGCCTTGCTGGGACGGCAGCATCTGATCCTTCTCCTGAACCAGGCACAAACCGCACTGCTGAGAGAAAATCAGCAGATCTACACAAACGCACTTGACTCGGCGGTCGAGCTACTGCGGCTCTACTTTGACGAAAAAGCCGCCGCCGTGATTCGCTTTGAATCAGAACTCGAACATCTGTCCAACCAAAAAATTACCCTTGAGCAACCAAATCTCGAACCGCTTGTAGCCCGCCTTCAGCGGTGGCTTGAGGCTACCGATTCGGCACTTTGACAAGCCGTGGTGAAACGTCTGACAGTCCTGCTGATTTTTCTGGCACTCGGAGGGCTGCTGGGTATTCTGAACCAGCAGCATTCAGGCTATGTCATGCTGTCATGGAAAGAGACATCCGTGGAAATGAGCCTGTGGATATTCCTGCTGGTGCTGCTGCTGGTTTATCTGGTCATTCGCCTGACCGAACGCCTGTGGCGGCTTGTCTTCGGCCTGCCGAACAGGCTGAAGCAATGGAGCACCCAGAGACAGCGAATCAACACCTGCAAAACCGCACTGAGTGGAATGGAAAAACTGCTTGCCGGCGAATGGAAAAACGCCCTTCGGCAATTTGGCAGAATCTCCGGCGACACCGAAGAGGCTTTTCGAGTGAGCCTCATTGGAAGTGCGAGGGCGGCTGAACGCCTGGGGCTTGCTCAAAAAAGGGATGAGCTACTGGCTCAGGCCGAGCAGCAGGGTAGTCAGGGTGAGCTGATGGCGGCACTTGAAAGAGTGGAGTACAGCATGCGAAGACAAAACCGGAAAGAAGCCGAAACATGGCTGAAAAGGGTCGAAGAATTGAGCCCGAAGCACCCTCGGCTGGGCGAGCTGCAGCAGGCTCTAAACGACCTCGGTGGCTGAAGCCCGAGAAAAAGAGCTTACATATAGTTTGACGCAGTCATCCGGTTGTGCCACGTTTCGTTCGCCCAGGCTTCGCGAATTCGATGGATCATGAATCAGGCCGTCTTCTGGGTCACGCAATGTCCCGATGCAGCTTCATGCTGGATACGGATTTGAGCGAGGTCAGACACAGACAGCCATCGCCCATTTGCACAGCGGCACCCTTGAGCTTTCAAGCAGTGTACCTGTGCGTACGGAGAAGCACTTGCGGCAATCTCGACAGCGGTAGGGTTGAGGCTTGCGATTCGGTATTTCGCGAGTATTCGTGCTGCCGCAATGACCACAACACAGACTCAAACCATTCCGTAGCGGCCCGCTCGGTGCCGAGCCGATTCATCAACTGTATCAGCGTCATGCCCTCACGACAGGACTTGCCGGGAGCGTTTGGCATGAAAATTTCCTCAGCATATTAGTCCGGTTTCCCGTGCCCGAAAGAACTTGTCGAGTCAGATATATAAGCCCCGAAAAAAGCCATTCTTCTCTGATCAGCAAACGAGTGTTCATTCGGCGTTAAAATAGAGCGATTGTTAGCCACACGCAAACTGGGGACAAGCACCGAATGACTCAATATGACAGCATCGGAGTAGACAAGGACGGCTTGATCGGTATCGTCGAGATCCAAAGGCCGCCACACAATTTTTTTGATTACCGAATGATTCGGGATATCGCCAATGCCTTCGACGAATTTGACCGTGACCAAGGCTGTCGCGCCATTGTATTGGCGGCGCAGGGGAAATCCTTCTGTGCCGGAGCCAACTTCGGCTCTGGCGACGGTGCCGAAGCCGACCAGGGCTTTACCGAAGAAGGGTTCAAGACGGACACGGTCATTCTGTACGAAGAGGCCCTGCGTCTTTTTGGTGTGCGCAAGCCGGTGGTGGCTGCCGTTCACGGAGCAGCCATAGGTGGCGGCCTGGGCGTTTCTCTGGCCGCCGACTTTCGAGTAACCTGCAAAGAAGCGCGCTTCAGTGCAAACTTTGCCGCACTCGGTATTCACCCCGGGTTCGGGCTGACCGTTACCCTGCCCGAACTCATAGGCCATCAACAAGCCAGCCTGATGTTCTATACCGCCAGACGGGTCACAGGAGAAGAGGCCTGCCACATAGGTCTGGCCGATATTCTTGTTGAGCAGAGCCGAGTCAGAGACGAAGCGATGGAACTGGCTGGCAAAATCGCTGCCAATGCTCCGCTGGCAGTGATTTCGGTCAGAGCCACCATGCGCACCGGACTGGTTGAGAGGCTCGCACAAAGAGTCAAGCATGAACTCGCAGAACAGCAGTGGTTACGCGCCACTGCCGATGCCGAAGAAGGTATTCGTGCGGTTTCTGAACGACGGGCCGGCCGCTTTACCGGCAAATAAACCGACCAGCAACGGCTACTTTTTTACAACACGGGAAATGTCATGAACATAGGTTCTACAGGTATATGGTTCTTCACCGAAGGCATGTCGTCCAAAGAGGCGGCGGCGGCTGCCCGGCGCATTGAAGCACTGGGTTTTTCCGCATTCTGGATACCGGAAACGGTTGGCAGGGACTCGATCGTACACAGCGGATGGCTATTGAGCCAGACCGAAAAGCTGATAGTCGCCACGGGTATCGCCAACATCTACAATCGGCACCCGGGAATCGTGGCGCAGGCTCAAAAAACTCTTGCGGAACAGTCGAACAACCGTTTCCTGCTCGGTCTCGGCGTATCGCACACACATCTGGTGAAAGGCGTACGCAAGCTGGACTACGGAAAGCCCGTCAGTACCATGCGCGACTACCTGAAGGCCATGGCCGAGTCACGTTACAGCGCGCCCGAACCCAGTACGAAGCCGCCGCTGGTTATCGCTGCACTCGGGCCAAAAATGCTTGAACTGGCAGCCGAGCTGTGTGACGGTGCACACCCCTATTTCACGTCTCCTGAGCACACACGCATGGCGCGTTCCATTCTGGGGCCGGATAAGTGGCTCTGTGTGGAGCAAAAGGTCATTCTTGAAAGCGACCCAAAGAAGGCTCGAGAACTGGCTCGGGCAACTGCTGCAATCTACATTCAGCTACCCAATTACAGGAACAACTGGTTGAGGATGGGGCTGACCGAGGACGATCTGAAGGATAAAGGCAGCGACGACTTCATAGACCAGACCTTCGCCTGGGGAGATATTGGAGCCATACGAGAACGTATTCAGGCCCACTTCGATGCAGGTGCCGATCATGTCTGCGTTCAGCCAGTCCATCCGTCGGCCCGAATGGGGCAGCTACATTGGGAAGTGCTTGAACAGATTGCAGAGGGCAACCTGAAAAAATAACCCGCATTCGGTCATTTACGAGCGATCTAAGCCATTAAATAAGCTATTAATATTCACCAGAAAGTGAGCACGGCAGACGCAAGCCTTTCAATTGTGGAGACTCAGACTTTTTAATTGTGCTACAATGTTCGCTTTCGTGGTGACAGTTTCTGAAAACTGCATATAGGGGGTCTACAAATCCAATGAAGCAATTACTTCTGAGTTCCTGGTCAGCCAACGTCACTTCTGTTGCTCCGTCTGCGTCCTTGCCAGTTCCTTCACGTCGACAAAAAACGCAAAAAGGTTCACTCCTGCGAGTCATGTTGGGTCTGCTCGGAGTGTCTCTGGCCACTCCTTCTCTGGCTGCCGAGGTCAGTGCGGGTGATACCGCCTGGATGCTGACATCCACCGCCCTGGTGCTCATGATGTGCCTGCCCGGACTCGCACTTCTCTACGGCGGCATGGTGCGAAGCAAAAACCTGTTGTCCGTGGGCATGCAGTGTTTTGCGGTGGCCTCTCTGGTGATGCTGATGTGGTTTGTGATCGGCTACAGTCTGGCATTATCCGGCTCGGGAGTCTTTGTAGGCGGGCTGGATCACTTCCTGCTTGCGGGAATTACCGGCGATGCCGTGAACGGCTCCATTCCGGCGGCACTCTTTGTGTGCTTCCAGATGACCTTTGCAGTGATTACTCCACTGCTGTTTCTGGGTTCTCTCGTTGAAAGAATTCGTTTTTCCACTCTACTGATGCTGACTGCCTCCTGGAGCGTTCTGGTGTACGCCCCAATCTGCTTCTGGGTATGGGGTGGCGGCTGGCTCGGCTCGCTCGGCATTCTTGACTTCGCCGGCGGTGCCGTGGTTCATATCAACGCCGGTATTGCCGGCCTGGTTGCGGCAATCATGCTGGGACGCCGAGAAGGCTACCCCAACAAACTCATGCCGCCGAACAACCTGACTCTGTCGCTGGCGGGTGCCGCCCTCCTGTGGGTCGGCTGGTTCGGCTTCAACGCCGGTAGCTCCGTGGCCGCTGACGGCAGTGCGGCCATGGCCATGTTGCTCACTCTGCTCGCACCAGCAGCAGGTGCCCTCGCCTGGATGTTTATGGAATGGCGCAGCAAGGGAAAACCGACACCACTGGGTATTGTTTCCGGTGTCATCGCCGGTCTGGTAGCGGTCACACCGGCAGCAGGCAGCGTGTCTCCGGTGGGTGCTGTCGTCATCGGAACGGTAGCCGGCCTGGCCTGCTACTGGGCCTCAGTCATCCTCAAGCCCCGGTTTGGCTATGACGACTCGCTCGATGTCTTTGGTGTGCATGGTGTCGGCGGTATTGTCGGTGCCCTTTTGACCGGTGTCTTTGCCGCCACCTACCTGGGCGGCACCGGCTTTGGTGATGGCGTCGACAGTATGCTGGCTCAGGTCGGTGTCCAGTCGCTTGGCATTGTGGCTGTCATCGTCTATTCAGGCATTGTCACCGCCTTGCTGTTCTGGATAAGCGGACGAGTCTGCGGAGGATTGAGAGCCGACGCCGAACAGGAAGTTGAAGGTCTTGACACCGCTTACCACGGCGAGCGCGCTTACAATCTGTGAGCATTTTGAGAGGCAGGTTTCTGGCCTCTAAAGGTGCCTTCGTCCTTACTTGACAGCCGACACACAGGAGAAACAAATTATGAAACTAATCACAGCAATCATTCGACCCTTTAAGCTCGACGCTGTGCAGGAAGCCCTGTCCAAAATGGACGTACAGGGTATGACCATCACTGAGGTCAAGGGATTCGGCCGCCAACAGGGACGAACTGAACTCTACCGAAGTGCCGAGTACCTGGTTAATTTCCTGCCCAAGATCAAGATCGAAGTCGTCGTCCAGGACGACTCGCTTCAGAGCGTCATTGATGCGATTACCGAAGTCTCCAAGACCGGGCAGGTTGGCGACGGCAAGATATTTATTTCCGAACTGCAGGAAGTCGTACGTATTCGCACCGGAGAAACCAGCGGAGATGCGGTTTAAGCTGCCAGGCCACAAAGCCTTGAGCCGCAAGCCCTGAAGCCGTATTCAGAATCCGTAGTAAATAGTAGCAAGTAGCAAATATATAGAAAGTCGCCTTTTTTCGGAGAGCTACCAGGCAAAAACCGGATTGAGCCATACTCAACCCGGTTTTTGCCACATTCGAATTCAGATCAGTCGCAGTGATGGCATGGCTTGACGACATCGCTGAGTGGTTGTACACCCTCGGAACGCTGGCTGGAATCGTCCTGCTCTATCTGCTCATTCGCTGGCTGGCCGTCCTGCTTCTGGGCGGTCGGAATCGAGCAAACCCCCTGCTGAAATTTCGCATCGGTCTGATCAACCGCCTGGTGGCGGTGGTCATTCTGGCGGTACTACTCGTTTTCGACCGCTCGCTGCCGCAATTGCAGTTGGTACCCTCGATCTGGGGCGAACGAGCACTGATGGCGTTGCTGGTGGTAGCCCTCGGCGTGTTGCTGAGTTACCTGATCGATGCGCTGATCCTCCTCTATGAGACGCTCAGCCCAGGGCGCAGCCTTCAGATCAAAAGCTATATCCAGTTATTCAAGATTCTGCTTTACACCGCTGTCGGACTGGTCGCCTTTGCCATTCTCACCGGCCAGTCAGTTCTCTACTACATCAGCGGACTGGGTGCTTTTTTGGCGGTGGTCATGCTGGTCTTTCGAGAGACCATATTGTCGTTTATTGCCACTCTCCAGATTCAGGCATCAGACATGGTGCGGCCAGGCGACTGGATTGAGGCACCGGCGTTTGGCATAGACGGTGAGATCAAGGACATCGCCCTGCACACAGTGCGTGTACAGAACTGGGACAAGACCATCTCGACCATGCCGACCGCCAGTCTGGTCAATACACCGCTGAAGAATTGGCGCGGCATGGAACAATCCGGTGGCCGACGCATTCAGCGGGCCATTCACATAGACATGTCGAGCGTACGCTTCCTCGATGACGAAGAAATAGAGAGGTTTGGCCGTTTTGAGCTACTCAAGGATTATATTCAAGCCAAAAAACAGGAGCTCAGCGAACACAATCGCCAGAATGAGACTATTGGATACCGGCGTCGGTTGACCAATCTGGGGACCTTTCGTTCTTATACATTGGCGTTTCTGCACAATCATAAAGGCATTCACTCCGGCATGACCTGCATGGTTCGCCAAAGAACACCCGGGCCGCAGGGGCTGCCGCTGGAAATATACGCCTTCACCAACACCACCCAGTGGTCCGCTTACGAGGACATTCAGGCCGACATCCTTGATCGGCTACTGGCGATTCTACCCGAGTTTGGTCTGCGAACCTGGCAGGAAGCCCTGCTGGGAGGGCTGACTCATTCGAGCATGGTCGCCGACTCACAAAAGTCGTAAAGCCGAAAGAAATGCCGATACCGGCATAGCCGAAAGACGGCTTTTGCCCCAAAGTGCCTTCAGGGCGGCTATCGAAGATTCTCAAGTTGTACAGTTCAAATGAGTGCTAAGATGTATAGTCCAATTGCAGGGCCTTTCTATTCATTTACGCTTGAGGAGGATTCAAACGAGCACGGGTTGAAAGCCGCCGTCTGCACAAATCTTCTGTTCTGATTCACAGCATGCGAGGAACCTTATGTCCGACATGACACTTTACGGAGTACCCGGGTCGCCTTTCGTCCGCAAGGTCGAAATAGTTATGGGTGAGAAATCGCTCAATTACGAACTCGAAATCGTCAATATTCTGCCGACACCAGACTGGTTCAATGAAATCAGCCCGGCCAGACGCATTCCGGTGCTGCGAGACCGGCGAATAGCCACCGAAGGCGTTGCCGGCACTCTCGCCGACTCTTCGGCCATTTGTGCCTATCTCGAAAAACTACAACCTGAACCAAGCCTGTACCCGAGCGATGCCTTTGCTCACGGACGGGCTATCTGGCTCGAAGAATACGCCGACTCGGAAATGGCTTCCACCATCGGCCCGGGCATCTTCAGACCCCTGCTGTTCCCCATCATGCAGAAAAAGGAACCCGATGTGCAGGCTGCCAAAAAAACCTGGACAGAAAAGGTACCGAGTCAACTGGACTATCTGGAATCGACGCTGAACGGAAAATCCTTTTTTGTCGACGACCAGTTGTCCATTGCCGACATCGCCATCGCCTGCCAGTTAAGTCAATTGGGGCTGCTCACCCAGTGCAGCCTTGACGGCCGCTGGCCCGGCCTGGCAAAGCATCTCGAAGGCATCAAACAGCTGGCGGGAATGCAGAAGAATCTTGCCGCCTGCAACAAGATATTCGGTCGAATGTTGCCGGAAAAATTTGACCTGGGCTAGAACAAAGAGGTCAAGCCGCAAACAATCAGGCGTAGCCTCCTCGAATCAGACGGCCGGGGCGAAGGCCTGTGTCTCGGTCGTTTTCACGAGTGAGTACTCCGTTTACCAGAGTAGCCACATAGCCCTCGGCAGACTGTAACAGCCTTCCCCCTGAAGCCGGCAGGTCGTGGTGCAGTTCCACCGGCCCGAGCTTGAGCCGCTCAAAGTCAATCACATTGAGGTCGGCGCGCAGACCCGGTTGCAGGGCACCACGATCATGAAGGCCAAACAGCTGGGCGTTCCTTAAACTCTGTCGATGCACTACAGAAGGCAGATCCAGGCGGTCGCCGTCCCTGTCTCGAACCCAGTAAGTAAGCTGATAGGTCGGTGCCACCGCATCAAAAATGACACTGACATGGGCACCGGCATCGCTCAACCCTGTAACCGTCAGCTCATTCGACTGCATTTCGTAGACGGCATCCATGCTGTAGTCGTGGTAATTCGTAAAGTATATGATGGCCCGATTCGAGCCATCTCCAGCAGTCAGGAAGTCGTACAGGAACTGTTCGGTGGATTTACCCGACCGGGCAGCCTGAACTGCGAAAGAGTCTTCGCTACTCGGCTCATGACCAAACGCTTCGTCAAACTGAAAGGTACGAGTAAAGTCTATCTCCAGCAGGCCGATCAGATTTTCCATGGTGCCGGGCAGTTCGTGAGGAAGCGACTGTTCGGCAAGAATTTTTTCCCGAACAGCCGGCTGCCGAAGGATTTTCAGCCGCTCCGGCAAGGGGAGATCGCACAGCTTCATGTAGCTGGGGCGGCGCATAAAGCTGTGATAGGTCCACAGGCTGACCAGCAGACCGGTCGGCCTTGAGCCAACCTGCGGAAAGAGCTGCGCGCCTTGTCTGTTGAGTTCGGCGGCCTTGTCCAGCACTTGCCGCCACAGATCGGGCCACTCACTGATCTGAAAGAGGGTAAAGGTCAGAGGACGGCCGGACTTTTTGGACAATCGACCCATCAGTTCAACCTCCGACATCAGGTCGCTGCGCTCTCCGCCGAGAAGGGCTGCACTGCCGATAGTGCTGGCTGGAATCATCTGCAACAGACCTCTGCCAGCCGAGTTGAGGGCCGAGGCAAACGCCATCATTTCCTCGTCGGCAGCAAAAGTACCCGGTACCTGCTCACCCGTGACCGACATGTGTCCAAGAATGCGTGAAGTAGAAAAGCCAAGTGCACCGGCGGAGATGGCCTCACGAGTCAGGGCTGTCATCTTGTCCAGGTCGTCGGCGGTGGCCGGATCATGAGTATAACTGCGGTCACCCATCACATAACTGCGGACCGCACCATGCGCCAGCATGGAGCCGATATCCAGACTGTACTGACGACGGGAAAGATAGTCCAGATACTCAGGGTAGCTCTCCCAGGAACCCCAGGGCATGCCCTCATAGAGTGCCGTGCCGGGAATGTCCTCGACACCCTCCATCAACTGAATGAGTCTTTTTTCTTTACCCGGCGAAACCGGTGCAAATCCGACACCGCAATTACCCATTACGATGGTGCTCACTCCGTGGCTGGCGGACGGATTCATGTCGCTGTCCCAGGTAACCTGACCGTCATAGTGAGTGTGAATATCCACCCAGCCCGGAGTCACGATACAGCCGTCGGCGTCTATCTTCTCTTTGGTTGATCCTCCGATATGTCCGCCGACCTCGACAATCCGACCATCCTTGACCGCCACATCGCCGGTATAGGGTTCCGTATTCAGGCCATCGACGAGCCTGCCGCCTTTAACCACATAGTCGTACATGAAAAACTCCTTTTTGTGTCGTTACGAGTCCAGTCTACAACAGAAATCCTCTTTGAAAGCCAACTGCCACCCAGGGTAAAGCCGTCAATCAGCAGAGAGCCGGTTTGAATATTGCGGCGAATATCGAGATCCCTGCTCACCAGCCGAATGCACCGAAAGAGTTCAGCCG
>RKSB01000139.1 GCA_007571095.1 K189A clade bacterium
GCTGAAGGCTCTATTTCTCTATTTCTCTTTAGCTGAAGGTTCCATTCCCTTTTTAGCTGAGAGCTCCTTTCTATTCCATTTCGGCTGAGGGCTCTGGCTGAAGGCTCTATTTTAGAGCATTCGTCCATTGTAAAGTAGCGATCCAGTATTCAGCGTACGAAGGCAAATCCGTAGTTCTCCTCTCTCTCCAGCAGCTCCCAGGCCTTGCCACCGCCACGAGCCACGCACGACAAAGGGTCCTGTGCAACAATGACCGGCAACGAAAGCTGGTCCGACAGCCAGCGATCAATTCCCTGCAACAGGGCACTTCCGCCGATGAGAACCACTCCACGTTCGCCGACATCGGCAATGAGTTCCGGCGAGGTCTTGCTCAGAACGCCTCGAATACTCCGCACGATTCTGGACAAGGGATCCCTGAGTGCCTTGCAGACTTCCCTGCTGTCGAGCGTGAAGCTGGCCGGAATGTCTTTGGCAAGATTCAGGCCCAGTACCTGCATTTCCGGTATTGAGCCCTGCTCTGCACCAGTGAGGCCGAGATAATGCTTGATTTTTTCAGCCGTCGCGCTGCCAATCAGGACACCCCGCGTCTTTCGAACATGTGAGACGATTGCGTCGTCGAAAGAATCGCCGGCAATGGGCATGGACGTTGCATGCGCAAGACCACCCAGAGAGAGCACTGCGATTTCAGTGGTTCCGCCCCCTATATCAACAATCATGGTGCCCACCGCCTCGTTCAGAGGCAGGTTGGCACCCAGGGCGGCTGCCACCGGCTCCTCAATCAGCTTGATGTCTCTGGCACCGGCCTTTCTGGCCGACTTTCGAATGGCGATTTTCTCCACACCAGTCGACTGACACGACACACAAAACAGGGCTCTCGGGCTTGGCGGAACGATGGAGCCTGCATGAACCTTCCGAATAAAGTACGCCAGCATACCCTCGGTCATTCCAAAATCATCAATGACACCATGCCTGAGCGGGCGAATGATGTCGATATTGCCGGGCGTTCTGCCGAGCATCCGCCGAGCCTCCAGACCTGCAGCGATGATGGCTCGGCGATTGTTTTGACGGTGGCTGACCGCAACCAGAGAAGGTTCACGCAAGGCAATGCCTTGATCGCGAACATAGATCAACGTGTTAGCCGTACCAAGATCAACCGATATGTCCTTGGAAAAAAGCCCGCGGATACTTCTGAACATAGGTCGATACGGCATCCTCGAATGCCCTGATTTTAGTAGCGAAAGGCTGAGGTTGTCTATTAGAGCCTTCAGCCAAAAAAGGGAATAGAGAGCCTTCAGCCAAAAAAGGGAATAGAGAGCCTTCAGCCAAAAGGAGCCCTCAGCTAAAGAGAAATAGAGAGCCCTCAGCCAAAAGGAGCCTTCAGCCGAAAAGAAATAAAAAAATAAGAGCCTTCAGCCAAAAGGAGCCCTCAGCTAAAAGAAAATAGAGAAATAGAAATAGAGAGCCCTCAGCCAAAAGGAGCCTTCAGCCGAAAAGAAATAAAAAAATAAGAGCCTTCAGCCAAAAGGAGCCCTCAGCTAAAGAGAAATAGAGAGCCCTCAGCCAGAAGGAGCCCTCAGCTAAAAGAAAATAGAAAAATAAGAGCCTTCAGCTAAAGAGAAATAGAGAGCCCTCAGCCGAATGGGGTCCTCAGCTAAGAAGGGAATAGAACATCTGTTTTCGAAGGCATCGAATGCGATGCTTCGAGCAGGCTGCAAGTCTGCTCTCTTCTCTGGAGAGTGCGGTTTCTTGACTTTCGAAGCCGTGAGTCGACAAACCGATCGAAAAAGCGAACAGGGATACTTCGTAACTCATGGATATGCATTCTTCCAAAGCCCTGCACCCGACGCCCGGAGTGAGTCGGTCCGATGGACTTCATCAGGTTTTTCAGACTGGCGAACTGGTTCAGTCTATGTCTGCCAGCTTTCAGCTTCTTCGCCCAGTTCCATATTGGGTTCCATAATCAAGTAACCTGTAAGGCTTCGTCATCCTGTTTTAATCGGCGGTCTGCAAGAGCATGAGTCTGGATTCGCAATTACTCGATCACCTGCTGTTCCTTTCCAGAATGGAGCTTTCCGAAAACGAACGCAAACTCATACTTCAGGATTTTGAGCGCACGCTGGCGATGATTGATGTGATGCACGCAGCAAACTGCGACTCGGTGCCTCCGCTGGAAAATCCGGTTTCCCAGACCCTTGAGCTTCGAGCAGACGAGCAAACCGAAGAGGTAGACAGGGAGGCTTTGCAACAAATGGCACCTGAGGTCACAAACGGCCTGTACCGAGTACCCAGAGTCATTTAGACCAATGGCCGAACACGCTTTTTTAGAACAAGTAACCTGAATGACAGAGGATATTTCCGCAAGCTTCAGCCTGACTCAACTCAGCCACAAGCTGAAAACGGGCGAATTGAGTTCCGAACAGCTGGTGACTCACTGTCTGAACAGGATCGACAAGTACGACCAACCTGTCAACGCCTTTATCACGGTAACCGGCGAACAGGCACTCTCGGAGGCAAAGCAGGCTGACCGGCGAAGGAGGCAGGGCGATCCTCGGCCTCTGCTCGGCATTCCCATCGCCCATAAAGACCTGTTCTGCACTCAGGGCACACTGACCAGTTGCGGATCGAGAATGCTGGCCAACTTCGTCGCCCCCTACGATGCCACGGTAGTAAACAGATGCAGGGCGGCAGGCTTGATCAGCCTGGGTAAAACCAACATGGATGAATTTGCCATGGGCTGCTCCAACGAGACCAGCTTTTTTGGGCCGGTCAACAACCCCTGGGATATGGCTCGCACGGCAGGTGGCTCATCCGGTGGCTCGGCAGCAGCCGTTGCAGCCGATCTGGTGCCTGTGGCAACTGCCTCTGATACCGGCGGCTCCATTCGGCTACCGGCGGCTTTTTGCGGGCGAACGGGATTCAAGCCGACCTATGGAAGAATATCCCGCTATGGCATGGTGGCCTTTGCCTCCAGTCTGGATCAGGCTGGAGTGATCGCCCGAGAAGTCGAGGATATAGCTCAAATGCTGAACTGCCTCGTCGGCCACGACAAACGGGATTCCACCAGCAGCCGAATGCCCTGGACTGACCCTCTGCCGCTCATGCAAAAAGGCTGCCAAAAAATGCGCATAGGTATTCCCGTAGCCCTGCTTGACCGACTGGATGGAGATTGCCGAAAAAGCTTTGAAACCGCCGTTGCAGTGCTTCAGGAACTGGACGCAGAGCTGGTGGATATTGAGTTGCCCCATGCCCACTATGGTGTCGCCATTTATCACGTCATAGCACCCGCCGAAGCAAGTGCCAACCTGTCCCGCTATGATGGAGTACGTTACGGCCACCGTTGCGACTCTCCAAAAGACCTGGAAGACCTCTACATTCGCTCAAGAACCGAGGGCTTTGGCTTTGAAGTCAAGCGCCGAATTCTCACCGGAACCTATGTTTTGTCGGCCGGCTATGCGGATGCCTACTATCGCAGGGCCCAGAGCATTCGACGACTGATTCGCGACGATTTCGAGAAGGCGTTTGACCGAGTACAGCTTGTCGCCACACCCACCACCATAGGGCCGGCTTTCAAAAAGGGAGAAAAACTTCAGGATCCGGTTGCCATGTATCAGCAGGACGCCTTCACTGTGCTCGCCAATCTGGCCGGCCTGCCCTGCATTTCGACACCGGCACCGCCAGTCGCAGGGCTACCCTACGGGTTGCACCTGCAAGCCAGACCCTTTGACGAAATCAGCCTGCTGCAGGCTGGCCACGCTCTGCAACAGCATACTCAGTGGCATCGACAAACACCCGAGACAGCAACATGAAGTGGCAGCCTGTCATCGGCCTTGAGATTCACGTCCAGTTGGCCACTCAGTCAAAGATCTTTTCGGGGGCTGCCACTCAGTTTGGTGCGATGCCCAATACGCAAGCCTGTGCGATCGACTTAGGGCTACCGGGCACTCTGCCGGTATTGAACGAACAGGCGATCATGCTGGCTCTGCGGTTTGGGTTGGCGATTGATGCCGAGATTCCCTCAAAAATTCTCTTCTATCGCAAAAACTACTTTTACCCTGACCTGCCGAAGGGCTACCAGATCAGTCAACTGGACTCGCCGATTGTGGGCGCGGGCAGAATCCCTCTGGGCGATGGTTCGGGCCGGCAGCTTGCAATAGAACGGGCGCATCTGGAAGAAGACGCCGGCAAGTCCCTGCACAGGGACATGGAAGGCATCAGCGAAATAGACCTCAATCGGGCGGGTATTCCCCTGCTCGAAATCGTCACTCGACCCGAGATTTATTCAGCCGAAGAAGCCGTCCTCTGGTTTCGGCGTATCCATGCACTGGTCTGCTATCTGGGGCTGAGTGATGCGGTGATGGCAGAAAGCTCCATGCGTTGCGATGTCAATGTTTCGGTCCGGCCGGCGAAACAGGCTCGGCTGGGAGAACGCATAGAAATCAAAAACCTCAACTCCTTTCGATTTGTCGAACAGGCACTGGACTTTGAGATTGACCGGCAAATCCGTTGCCTTGAGGAAGGCCGAAAGATTGTTCGGGAAACTCGGCTGTATGACCCGAATGAGCGACAAACCCTGCCGATGCGCTCCAAGGAGTACGCCGAAGACTACCGATATTTTCCAGACCCCGACTTGCTACCCCTTATCGTCAAAGACGAGTGGATAGAAGACATTCGACAATCGCTTCCCCCCTTGCCAGAGCAGAGAAGCCAAAGTTATCAGTCAAGTCTCGGCCTCAGCAGGGAGGCGGCCGACTATCTGTGTGTGGATTGCACGACCGCCGACTATTTCGACTCAGTCGCTACATTGTCGAAGGACCCGGTGGCCAGTGCCAACTGGATCATGGGTGAACTGGCATTCGCCAACAAGGCTGCCGGCTGTACTCTGGCGGACAGCCGAGTGAGTGCCGATGCACTGGCAGACCTTATTCGCCGTATCAATGACACTACTCTGTCCTCAAAGATGGCGAAGATCGTTTTTGCCGCCCTCTGCGAAGGACGATCCTCCTCGGTCGATGAGGCCATAGACGCACTGGACATGAAGCAGTTGAGCGACGAAGACGAACTGGCGGAACTGGTCACTCGCACGCTTGACGCTCACCCTCACCAGGTCGGTCAATACAGGAGTGGCAAAACAAAGCTGCTCGGATTTTTTGTCGGCCAGATCATGCAGGCCACGCATGGACAGGCGAATCCAAAAAAACTCAACACACTTCTGCGGAAAATGCTGGATAAAGCCTGACGACTTCTTTCGGCAGATCGTTTTTTACTGCCCTCTTGAGAAGGACGATCCTC
>RKSB01000046.1 GCA_007571095.1 K189A clade bacterium
ACGGGCGGGTTCCTCATTCGGTTTTGTGCTGCTCTTTTGCCGCCGCCAGCTGCTCCGCCAGAGTGGCCGCCGTCTGCGGACCTCTGAGAGTTTTGACCAGTTGCCCCGAAGGACTGAACAGCAGGGTGGTGGGCAGAACCTGGGGCAGCCAGGGCTTGCCCAGAAGCAGAAGGGCCGGGTTTTCCTGTGTCACTCTGAACCGAATGTCCAGCCCTTGTGCCTGTTCAATCAGGGTAGCCAGCTTCGGCTGATCGTAATTGAAGCCGAGTACTGTGACTTCTGAATGCTGGTCAAAGCTGTTAAGTTCCTGAATTTCTTCTCGACAGGGCTTGCACCATACCGCCCAGTAGTTCACCATCAACCACTGTCCGTTGAGGCTTGACGGGCCGAATGCCTGGTTGTTCAGATCACGCCAGGGCAAGTCCTGACAACCGCTCAGACAAATTGCCAGGCCCAGCAGCCAGCCTCGCCATTTTCCCAGCACTGTCCTGATTTCAAAAAATCCGCTTAATCCTGTGTGTTTCAGGACTCGGCTACTCTTATTATGTTCCGCTGAATGAGATCCTCGATGGTTGCTTCGTCTATTCCCTGCTGTTTGAGTATTGCTCGCGTGTCGGCACCGGGTGCCTTGCCGCCGCCTCGGACCTGCGGAGGTGTTCTGGAAAATCTTGGTGCTGGTGCCGGTTGCGTGATTCCGTCTATTTCAATAAAGGTGGAACGAGCCTTGTTGTGCGGGTGAAGGGGGGCTTCCTGCATGGACAATATCGGAGCGAAGCAGACATCGGTTCCCTCCATGATTTCGCACCATTCGTCGCAGGTTTTGGTCTTGAACACTGCCGCCAGAGCAGCCGTCAATTCCGGCCATGTGGAGGGGTTCATCTGCTCGGCAAACTGCTTCGGGTCGACACCTGATTTTTTCACCAGCAGTGCGTAAAACTGAGGTTCAATCGAACCTATGGCGATATAGCGACCGTCGCTGGTTTCGTAGGTGTCGTAGAAGTGGGCACCACCGTCCAGCAGGTTGGATCCACGCGAATGCCGAAAATTGCCAGCCGCCTGCATGCCAAAGAACATTGCCATCAGGGCGGCAGCTCCATCCACCATGGCGGCATCCACGACCTGCCCCTGCCCCGACTCTCTGGATTCCAGTAGTGCGCAAACCATACCGAAAGCCAGCAACATACCACCGCCACCAAAGTCGCCAATCAGGTTGAGTGGCACCAGAGGTTTTTCATTGGCCCGTCCGATGGCATGCAGGACTCCGGCCAACGCGATGTAATTGATGTCGTGGCCGGCGGCCTGTGCCATCGGGCCGGTTTGTCCCCAGCCGGTCATTCTGCCGTAAACCAGTTGAGGGTTTCTGGCCATGCATTCCTTCGGGCCCAGCCCGAGTCGTTCGGTTACGCCGGGTCGAAAGCCTTCGAACAGGGCATCGGCGTTTTCGACCAGAGACAGCACCAGATTCACGCCTTCCGGCTTCTTCAGATCGATGGCAACAGAACTTCTGCCTCGCGCCAGAACATCCTTGGTGTTCCAGTCGGTTGCCTTCACCGGACGGTCGATTCGAATGACCTCGGCACCCATATCGGCAAGCATCATTCCGCAGAAGGGACCAGGCCCAATACCTGCGAGTTCGATAATCCTTATTCCAGCAAGTGGTCCCATGCAACTCCGAAAAAAATAAAACCTCAGGCGACCGCCGGTTTTTGCAACAGCAGCGGCTGCATTTGTCGTCTTTGCTCGGGCGGAAGAGGAATTGCCTTGCGAGCAGACAGATCCATTAACAGGCTGGCCACGGTCGAGGTACTGATAGGTTTGTTGGCCCTTATGTCGAATATTCGAACCACCGACTGCTGAACCTTGTCCGCCAGTTGACCCATGCCCGCAAGCACCTCGAAGTGGTCGCCCAGCGACAGCCTGTTGTAGAACTCGGTGCGCGCTTCAATAACCGCCCGCCCGATCTGGCGATCTTTTCCGGTTTCAGGGCTGTATGCGGCCGACCAGAGGTTGGGTACCGAGTCGGAAGTCCGCCCCATGTACTGATGCCAGGCCATTTCTCCGTTGTTTCTGCCTGCTTCGTGTGTTTGCACCACTCCTCGACCAATCGTGCGAAAACCGGCTTTTAATGCCTCATAATAGTTCAAGTGGCCGTAATCGGAAGATTTTTCCGGAATACCCCGGCCGCCGGCGTTCTCTGGCTGGCTAATGGTCGTCAGCCTGTTCGTCATTGAGCCCATATTGAGTTCAAAAACGACAGTGGAGAGCTTCTTTTGGGAAGAGCCGTGAGCCAGTTCAACAAGTACCTTGAGGTAGTTGCTTTCGACTTCGATGATGCCAACCGAGCCGTGAACAGGGCATGCACTTCGGGCTTCCGCAAGAAAACGCAGATGCTGACTTAGAACAGCACTTTCTATTCGGCTCGAATCGGCCAGGGTTACAACGCCTAAATCGACCAGCCCAAGATGCAGAGTCTGCACTGCTTTTTCGAGAAAAAAACGCACGTTCATGTGGTCGTTTTCGTCGCATTCCCACTGGTTCACGCTACCCTGGTAACACTTCAGAAGTTCTGTCATGGATGAAAATCCTTTTCAAGCCAGGGATTGACCGGTAGAGGCTTGGCTTCAATCCTTTAACAAGTCGAATGCGGTTACCGAAAAAACCTGTATCTGTCCGGAAAAGCCGTTCAGAAAACCTCTCTTGTTTTCGAGCTTATGCCGGTTGCCCTGAAAACGCTTTTACGCTTTTATACTATACTAAACAGTTGCCTGTCAGCCGTTCAAGGGCTTGGCTTTCACACTTCCGGCCAGCCATTTCTTCTGGAATCAGAATGCCTATCTACGAATATCAGTGTACCGAATGCGGTCATCGCTGCGAAAGGATAAGCAGTGTTAACGACCCAACTTTGCCCGAGTGTACCGCCTGTAATCGAATGACCATGAAAAAGTTGATTTCAAGAGTGTCCTTTCGATTGAAAGGGGGCGGTTGGTACGAAACCGACTTCAAGAATTCAGGCAAACAGAAGAATTCCGAGCATACGAATGCTCGCGAGAATTCCGCCGAAGAACATTCGAATTCGGCCAACGGCAAGAGTTCGAACGACAAGCAGTCATCGGATGAACCATCATCGACGTCGTCTGACAAGGACAGCAGCAAGAAAACCGGAGCGTCCGACGGTGACTGAACAGTCCGGCCGAGCATCCCTTCAGGAGATGCGCACCGACTATTGCGGACACCTGAACATTCGGCATGTCGGCGAGCAAGTGGCCTTGTGCGGCTGGGTTCACCGAAGGCGGGATCATGGCGGCCTGATTTTTCTCGATCTACGTGATCGAGAGGGTATCGCCCAGGTTGTCTTCGACCCCTCTACACCAAAAAGCTTTTCGCTGGCCGACTCGGTTCGTAACGAGTTCGTCATTCATGTTGAAGGCAAGGTTCGTCCTCGTCCTGCCGGCAGCACCAACGCCAGCTTGTCCACCGGCGAAATCGAGGTGCTTGGCAGCAGACTTGTCATCCTGAACACCAGCCTGACTCCGCCATTTCAACTCGACGAATACTCCGAGGCCGGAGAAGATGTTCGCCTTCGCTACCGCTATATCGACCTTCGGCACCCTCAGATGCTAAACCGCCTGAAGGTGAGGTCGCAGGTTACAGGCTGTGTAAGAAAATACATGGAGCAGGAGGGTTTTCTGGACATAGAGACACCCATACTGGCTCCGTCGACTCCCGAAGGGGCGAGAGACTACCTGGTTCCCAGCAGAGTGTCGCCTGGCCGGTTTTATGCTCTGCCCCAGTCTCCTCAGTTGTTCAAGCAATTCCTGATGATGTCGGGCGTGGATCGCTACTATCAACTGGCGCGCTGCTTTCGCGACGAGGACCTGAGGGCCGACCGCCAGCCCGAATTCACCCAGATCGACATTGAAGCCTCGTTTGTTTCTTCGGAAGACGTAATGTCCCTGACCGAGGGAATGCTGAGTCGAGTGTTTCGGGAAGTTTTGAACGAAGAGCCGCCACTCTTTGAACGCATGACCTGGGCGAAGGCTCTGGAGGACTACGGAACCGACAAACCCGACTTGACCAACCCGTTGGTTTTGGTGGAGATTGCGGATCTGGTCAAGGATGTCGATTTCAAAGTATTCCAGCAGCCGGCACAGGACGCAAATGGCCGAGTGGTGGCGTTGAAAGTGCCGGCTGGCAGTCTTTCGCTTGCACGAAAAAACATTGACGACTACACCGAGTTTGTGGGTCGCCATGGTGCCAAAGGGCTGGCCTATATAAGAGTCAGGGACATGGCAGCCGGCGTGAATGGTTTGCAGTCACCCATTCTCAAGTTCATCGCCGATCATGTGGTAACAGCCATCATGCAACGGCTGAAGGCTCGCTCCGGCGATCTGATCTTCTTTGGTGCCGGCCACAGGAAGATGGTCAATGCCTCCATGGGGGCTTTGCGTTCTCGAGTGGCGGAGGACCTGGGGCTGTCAACTGGCGGCTACAGATTTTGCTGGATCACTGACTTTCCCATGTTTGAGCGAGATGCCGAGGGCAGGCTTCGAGCAACTCACCATCCCTTTACTCGTCCGGCCTGCAGCCTTGAGGAATTCAGGGCCGATCCCGAGAGTGTCGGCAGTATGGCCTATGACATCACTTTGAACGGCTACGAGCTGGGGGGCGGCTCGCTGCGCATTCATGAGGTTGAGTTACAGGGTGCGGTTCTCGAAGTGCTGGGCAACAGGGCCACCGATGAATTCGGCTTTCTTCTCGATGCTCTGCGACGAGGTTGTCCGCCGCATGGCGGCATTGCCCTCGGGCTTGATCGGCTGGTGATGCTGCTGATGGGTGCTCAGTCGATTCGTGATGTCATCGCTTTCCCCAAGACCCAGAGTGCTGCCGACCTGCTCTTTGCTTCGCCCGGCGAAGTGGATTTTCAGCAGCTTCAGGATCTGAACATAGGCTCACCGATTGCCGAATTGAGCAAGGATTCGGCAGTCGCCGAAAGTTCGCAGCACAAGTCCTGAGGTCAAGATGGCGGGCCACAGCAAATGGGCGAACATCAAGCACAGAAAGGCCAGAGCGGACCAGAAGCGTGGCAAGGGATTTAGCAGACTCATTCGGGAAATCACAGTGGCGGCTTCGCTGGGTGGCCCGATCGTAGAGGATAATCCAAGGTTGCGGGCGGCGGTCGGCAAGGCATCTTCCAGCAATGTACCGAAAGAAACCATTCAGCGGGCTATTCGGAAGGGCGCCGGCCAGAAGGATGGCGAGAACTTTGAACGAGTGGTTTATGAAG
>RKSB01000192.1 GCA_007571095.1 K189A clade bacterium
GATGCTGTTCGCCCATGCCCTTGATGATGGTTTCTCCGGTTTCCTGGTCGGTTTCCACCCGAAATGAAGGGTCTTCCTGCACCATTTTGCCTATAGCCATGCCCATTTTTTCGGAAGCCGCCTTGTCTTTTGGCGACACGGCGATGGAGATGACCGGGTCGGGGAATTTCATCGGCTCCAGCGAGGCCGGATCGGCGGGATCACAAAGCGTGTGGCCGGTGGATGCGTCTTTCATGCCCAACAGGGCAACAATGTCCCCTGCCTGGGCTTCGGTGAGTTCTTTTCTGGAGTCTGCATGCATTTCGACGATGCGCCCTATGCGTTCAGTTCTGCCGGTAAAGGTGTTCAGGACCGTGGAGCCTTTCTGAATATTGCCGGAATAGATACGGACAAAGGCCAGCGCGCCATAACGGTCATCCATGATCTTGAAAACAAGGGCGCGCAAGGGAGCACCCGGGTTGGCAACAGATTCTTTGCCGCTGGGATTGCCCTCAAGGTCCATCTCTTCCTGGGGAGCTACCTCCATAGGTGCCGGCAAATAGTCAACCACGGCGTCAAGAACAGTCTGTACGCCTTTATTCTTGAATGAAGAACCACAAAAAGTCGGAAAGAAGCTTAAGTTGATGGTGCCCTTTCGAATACACTTTTTCAGGTCCTCGATCGACAGCTCTCCGTCTTCCAGGTAGATTTCTGTTGCCGCATCGTCCTGCTCGACGACCTTCTCTACCAGAATTTCCCGGTACTCTTTTGCCTTTTCTTTCAGTTCATCCGGAATGGGTACGATTTCGTAATTCTCGGGATCGCCGGAGTCATCCCAGACCAGAGCCCGCTCATTCAGAATATCGACAACTCCGGTAAACTGATCCTCCGTCCCTATAGGCAGAGTCATGACCAGCGGATCGGCACCCAGAATCTCCCGAATTTGATCGGTTACCCGGTAGAAGTCGGCACCAATCCGATCCAGCTTGTTGACATAAATGATACGGGCGACTCTGGACTCATCGGCATAACGCCAGTTGGTTTCTGACTGGGGTTCGACGCCGCCTGATCCGCAGAATACGCCGATACCGCCGTCCAGTACCTTGAGTGACCGATAGACCTCTATAGTGAAGTCAACATGCCCCGGCGTGTCGATAATGTTGAGCTGATGATTCTTCCAGAAGCAGGTGGTGGCGGCCGACTGGATGGTGATGCCCCGCTCCTGCTCCTGCTCCATAAAATCGGTGGTGGCGGTTCCGTCATGAACCTCCCCCACCTTGTGAATTTTACCGGTGAGCTTGAGTACTCTTTCGGTGGTAGTGGTTTTACCGGCATCGACATGCGCAAAAATGCCGATATTCCTGTACAGGGACATGTCCTTCATAGCCTTCTCTCCCGGAAACAGCGACGCCCGGATACCATTGGGTGATCCTGATTGTTGATAGTGCAGAGTGCGGCCATCCTGGCAGAAAACGCCAAGACCTGATCGCCAAACCCAAAGCCGATAATTTTAGCATAAACGCTCAACCGACACGCTTCCAAAACGCCTGTATTTTTTATTTTTCGAGGCGGTCGATGCTGGTTCCCGCTCTCAGGGCGATCAGCTTTAGAGCCTCCCTTGTTCTTTCGTGGCCCAATCCTTTCAACAGGGCATAATCTGCATTGCAGTCGGCCAGCACTCGGTGCCATTCGGTCAATAATCGGGAACGATTCGGGTTTTCGCGCAACGCATCCGGTGTCCACGGAATATCGTTCGCCGCCAGCAGGTAGAACCTGCCGTCTGCCGACTCCAGGCTGCGTTTCAGAATCCATGGATGACAATGCCCGTAACGGTATTCCGACCACAGCCGAATATTGATCAGGTCCGTATCCAGAACGACGAACTCGTCTGCGGATGCCGTTTTCCGTTCGGCGCGCCATTGCCCTCTGGCGATCTCCAGCAAAGAGCGTTCGTCATATTCGGTGGTATTTTTGTCGGCAAACCATTGCCTCGCATATTCGGGTACATAGTGGGCCGACAGGTATCTTCTGAGTGCCAGAGCGAGGGTGGTTTTGCCTGTAGATTCGGGCCCTGAAATGCAGATGACCATGTGTGTTTTTTTGGTGAATGTTGCGAAGACTCTGCGCGGGCCTGAGAGTCCTTGCGGCTTTCCGGTTGACTCGGCTCATTGTACTTGCTTGTTACCAAAAACCATCGGTTGCATAATGGATGCCAGAGATGGTTTTCGGAGACTGGAGTGTGGTCAGGCGCATAGCTATTGTCGAGGACGATGCCGATCAAAGAAATAACTACAAGGATGCCATCGAAAAAAAGGGTTATGAGGTAACCGCTTACGGTGATCGGGCCGAGGCGTTACAGGATTTTGAAAAATCATTGCCCGATCTTGTTGTGCTGGACATCATTCTGGGTAGAGAGGTAGATGCCGGGTTTGAGTTGTGTCGGGATCTGCTGTCCAAGTCGCCCAGCCTTCCGGTTATTTTCCTGACCGAACGTATTGATGAAATTGACAAGATTTCGGGGTTGCGACTGGGTGCCTGGGATTATTTGTCAAAGCCGATATCACTGGATTATCTGACTGTTCGCATTTCTTCTTTGCTGCGCATCAACGAAGGCAATGTGCTGGAACACGGCCAGCCGATGATCGCAAGCGACGAGGATGCTCTGACGGTCGGTAATCTGGTTTTGAATTCGAGTGCCCTGCTGGCTTTATGGAAAAACCAGCCGATCAGTTTATCCGGTACCGAATTCAGAATACTCGCTACGCTGGCACGTACACCCAATCGGGCTGTCAGCTATGAAATTTTAATGAACGCCACCATGCAAAGCCTGGTCACCCGTAATACGATCAACACGCACATGCACAACATCAGGAAGAAGATACGCAAGGCAGACAGGGCATTTACCTGCATAAAGAGTGAGTATGGTTACGGCTACCGCTGGTCGGTCAAATAAAGCCTGTTTGCCTGACAAAAGATGTCTTTTTTTCGTGCCAGCCTGAAGTTGCGGACTTATATCCTGATCGTTTCTCCTGTTCTGATATTTATGCTGTGGAGCAACTTTGAGCTGCTCAATACGATTGAAACCGATCTGAATAAAAATCAAATCCTTGTTCAATCTGAACTGGCTTCTTTTTTGGCGGAAAAACTTTCAGGGCAGTCGGCATATTTGTCGAAAAAATATCCGGATTCTGTTCAAAAAAATGTTCGAATACACACGCTGACATCGCCAATCAATCTGGATGGCAGAACCGAAGACTGGAAGAATCAGTTCGACGAAGCCAGAGATTTTGACTATGTCGGAGTAGGTTCGTCTTTCAAGGCAATTGCCGGGCTTCAGCAGAATATCCTGAACATAGGTGTGAGTGTTGCCGACAGGCATCCTGTTCTGTATCGGAGAACGGAGGAGGAGGCGCCTACTGAAAGGATTGTTCTGCGTCTTTTCGGTGACAATGGAAAAGAGCATGGCATAGAGGTGTTGCCTCGAAGAGGAGGCGGCGTGGATTTTATTCATTCCGGCCCGGTGCAGGCTTCCGGCCGCTTTCGAGGCTCGGTCAGATTGACTGATTTCGGCTATGTCGTCGAGATCGCCCTGCCCGCTGACATTGCAGGCGACGGGCCGAGTCTGGAGATTGCAGTATTGAACACCGACCCTGCCTCCGAAGAAGCTTCCCATGCCCTTCCGGTCTCAGATAAAACCGGTTTTTACCTGCCCGAATCAATATCGACTGAGTTGCAGAATTTTTTGGCAGCAGACGATCGCTATTCGGACTATTCCTATATTGTTCTGGACAAAAATCTGGTTGTCAGGGGAAGAGTGGAAAGCAATACAGACAGCAGCCTGCTCCCCGAAAAATTGTATATTCGCTATATCAGAAAATTTATCGAATTTGTGCAGTTAAGAATATCAAAAGCGGCGGGTGTCGAGCGAAACACAGACTATCCGGAAGTTGCCACAAAGCTTGCCCGGAGAACTTTCGATACCGGCTCTTCTGCCTATACCAGTGCCATTATCGGAGACAACAGCAAGGCCATTCTGGCTGCTCATCCCATTGTTCAGGACAAGGCGGTGACTGGTGCGGTCATTGTCGCAAAAAGCACAGGTGCCCTGCTTTTTCTGCCGACTCATATTCCGAGTCTGATCTTCCTGACTTCTGTCGTCACTCTGGCAGGAGTGTTTTTGCTGGCCTTGATCATCGTCAGGTTCGTTGCAGTTCGTTTGCAACGTCTCGGCCAGGCGGCTGGCCACTCGATTGACCAGTTTGGACGATTCAAGCAAACACAATTGAGCAGGGAGATGAGTTCTCGAGATGAGATTGGCGATTTGGCACGCAACATATCCAGCATTCTGTCAAGGCTTCATCAGCACAATCAGTTTCTCGAACGTATGCCGAGAACCCTTCGGCATGAGATCAACAATCCCCTGAATGTGGTGTCTACTTCCCTGCAGAATTTGGCGAAAGAAAACCTCTCAATAGGTGACAGCAAATATATGGAGATCGCCCGCCGCGGCGTTGACCGAATAGGTTCAATCGTGCAGTACCTGTCAGATGCAGTGAGCCTTGAGGAGTCCCTGAAGGCGGAAGATCAGGAGATTCTGGACATCGGGCTGTTATTGGAAAATTATGTGGCCAATTGCCGCATTATTCGAAAAGACATTGTCTTTGAATATCAAGGGCCCAGGCATCCGATCTATGCCCAGGTGTCTGACTACAGAATTGAACAGTTGATGGATAAGGTCATTGCCAATGCTGTCGATTTTTATACAGAAGGCACAAAAATCCAGATTCAACTAACGACGGTCAGGGAGAAATTGCAGATCATTGTTACCAATCAGGGCCCACCTCTGCCCTCAGGTATCGAAAGCAGTCTTTTTGATTCGATGGTCACTGTTCGCAGCCTGTTTGAGGGCGGCAGCCTGCACTTCGGGCTTGGGCTCTATGTAGTCAGGGTGATTGCGGAGCACCATGGCGGCGAAGCGGCCGCCGAAAACCTTGTCGACAACGGTGGTGTCCGTATTATTGTCACCCTGCCTCGGGCGGCCATACACAACGTCATTCGGGAGTTGCACAGCCAACCTGATACGGGAACAGAGGGTCGGGCGAGTGCTCGACTCTCCTGACTCGGGCTGCCTTTTCCGCTGAAGGAGAAATTTTGGCGGCCTAAAGAATCTACTCGGTACTGCTCGTTTTGAGTGGGCCACAAGTGCAGTGCACAAGAGGACATTCGGAAAAGGCCATGGCTCGGAAACATTGCAGACTCGCCGAGTTTTTCGAGCGAGAGAGCCAGGCGGTCAGAGTTTGTGCGGGCCGAGGAAGATGGCTTTTTGAAAGCCGAAAATGTCAAGAAAAGGCCGGGCGAGTGCCTGACGATGACCTACTCTCGCATGAGGAAACCTCACACTACCATCGGCGCTAAGCAGTTTCACTTCTGAGTTCGGGATGGGTTCAGGTGGTTCCCGCTTGCTATGATCGTCAGGCAGTCGGGAAGTCTATACAAAAAAGAAGACCGAAGCAAGTCGGCCGGAGTGAACACCCCGTCTGTTATCCAGAGAACAGGTTTTGGAACCAGTGGCCAATCTGTTCAAGAATGGAGGCACCGCCGTCTTTAACGTCAGCTACATTACGGACGACGAAAGGAATGTGAGTACCCTCGGTATGACCTACATCAATTCGCTGTACGGCGTTGTCTCTGGAAACTACGAAGTTGTCCTTGGTGATGGTTGGTGCGACCATTGCCACGAGCGAGCCGTCTTCCATTCGCAGGGCTCTTGGTGCCAGGTGTTCTTCTGTATCCAGAACCGCTGTTGCGTTGATCAGATCTGAACTGACAACTTCTCCGCCCAGCTCCTTTTGCAGGGGCACGGGATTGCCTGTGGTAGCCAGAGTGATCAAGGCTGTTGAAGCCACTGTGCCGACAAATGTTGTCATAATCCGTCTCCTTCTTGAACTCTTTAACTGCCCGGAAATACGATGAAAATTCAGCCTGTAAAGCCTGTATTCAGTCCGTAAACCATGAGGGGAATCTACCCGATTACCGGCAAGAATTCAAGCCAGCCCAAAATCGGCGATGACTGCCGGTACTAACCGTCTGTTGCCCTGTCGTTGCCTGCTTTTATTCGTTGCCTGCTTTCTGCATGGCTGGTGCTTTTTCAAGGCTCACGATAGTCGGTGGGTTGCTGAATTCAAGTGCCTTGTCTTCTATGGGCTTGTGCCGAATCATCTTTCTGTCCCGAATATAGTTCTGGGTGTTGACCCAGGGTTCGTCGGCACCCTGTTTGGGAAACAGGTTCATGACTCGTTTCATGTAACCCGGACTGAAATCTTCAATCCAGCCCCTTGTGTTTTCCATGGCTGCATCGTCCATTCGAGGAGTGCACTGACGTACCCCCTTCTTGTCCATATGGTTGATCAGACGACACATAAATTCGGCTGTCAGGTCGGCGCGTAGGGTCCAGGAGGCATTGATATAACCAAAGACATGGATCATGTTGGGCATATTGGAATACATCATGCCCTTGTAAGTGACCATCTCCGAGGGCTTTACGGCCTTGCCGTCAACCTCAAAGCGAATACCGTTCAAAGGCAGTAAATTCAAACCGGTTGCAGTCACGACAATGTCGGCGCGGACCTGCTCGCCCGAAGACATTTTCAGGCCTTCCTTCGAAAAGCATTCGATTTCTCCGGTGATAACCTTCGCTTTTTGCTGGTTGATGGCATCATAGAGATCGCCGTTTGGAATCAGGCACAGACGTTGATCCCAAGGGTTGTATTTTGGCGTGAAATGCTCTTTTACGTAGCTTTCGGGGAGTTCCTTTCGGGCGGCACCCAGGAGCTGGGATTTCACCTTTTCAGGATTATCCCGAGTCTTCTGGTAGAAAGAACGCTGAAGAGTGATATTTTTCCAGCGAGTCAGCCTGTAGGCCAACTTTGCCGGCAGTAGCCTGCTTAGGAAATTGGCAATTTTGTCCCGATCCGGCAAGGCGATAACATAGGTCGGCGAACGTTGAATCATGACCACCTCTTCGGCACCGTTCAACGCCATGTGAGGCACCAGCGTCATGGCGGTCGCCCCACTGCCGATTATCACAACCTTTTTGTCGGTGTAATCCAGATCGGTCGGCCATTTCTGAGGATGCACCACTTGCCCGTCAAATTCCTCTATTCCCTTGAATTCAGGCGTATAGCCCTGGTCATAGTTGTAGTAGCCACCGCACAGCATCAGCATGCTACCCGTCAGTGCATCCGTTTTGCCGGTGGGCTGGCCGTCTTTTTGCGACATGGTCTCAACTTTCCAGAGTGCGTTGTCGCTGTTCCATGACGTTGCGGTTACCTTTGTATTGAATCTGATATTCCCTTCAATATCATTATCTTGAGAGGCTTCTTTAATGTACTTCAGAATAGAAGGTCCATCGGCGATGGCCTTGCCTTCTGTCCATGGCTTGAAGTTGTAGCCCAGAGTGTACATGTCGCTGTCTGAGCGGATGCCCGGGTATCGGAACAAATCCCAGGTCCCCCCGACCGATGCTCGCCCTTCCAGAAGAACGAAGGTTTTCTTTGGGCAGTTTTTTCTTAAATGGCAGGCGGCTCCGATACCGGACAGACCAGCACCCACGATGATGACATCAAAATGACTGTTCGCTTTCATAATTGACCTCTGCACAATAGCTTTGGAAATACCCTATTGGAAGTCATACTACTTTTTTCTGAATGCAGATGCATTATTTTTTTCGAGTACATTTCGACTACAGATGTACCGCAGGTTCTTTTTTCAAAGAGACGTCTGGTGTCCTCGCTACACCTGTTCGGGTTCCATACGAAAGAAGGTTCCCTGGCTCCAGACACCAAGAGGCCCCTTCTGCTGGTCGGTTCCAAAGGTCAGGTGGTCGAAAAGCCGGTAGTAAGTGTTTCTGTTTAACCGCGCCCTGATGCCCTCTCTTACGGTCAGGTAGGGAAGCGGATTGTTCTGGTAATGAATCAGCTCAAGCGGGTGTTGTCGGCTGACGACAATGTGTTCATTCAGGTTGGTGCTCATCAGTATGCTCTGATTCTGTTTGCCGGCATCCCGAAGATGAAAGTCGGTGACCAGAAAAGGGACATCCTCTACTTCTATCCGTAATTTTTCATGCGGCATGACCAGATAAAAGGTGTTGTCCTCGAAACGCAGAACGCTGGCAAAAAGCTTGACCATGGGAATACGTCTGATCGGCGAGTCAAGGTAATACCAGTTGCCCTTTCGGTCAATTTTCATTCCGCTCTCTGAAACAAGTTTCGGATGCCAGGACGAGACGGGAGGGAATTTTCTGTTCTTCTGCTCTGAAAGCAGCGAGTCGAAAATATTTTCTGCAGCTTTACTTTCTCTGGCCTTCACTTTCTATATGACCTTCGCTCTCTGTGATCTCTACTCTCTATAACCTTCACCTTAATTTTTGCTTTCTGATCTTTTATCCGTACGGCAGTCTCCCCTTGCTAGCCGCCAATAAATTTCATGACTGTTTTCTCGCCCATAAACCAGGGAGTTTTCTTGTCGTTGATTGCCTTTGAAAGCACAAGACGCAAATCCTTTTTTGCCTCGTCATCGGACAAGTCCAGAAGAGGTCTCAGATCATGGTTTTTGTGATTTGAAAGACAGCCGTAGAGGCGTCCATTTGAGGTCAGTCTTAATCTGTTGCAGTTGACACAAAAAGGCCGGCTTTTGTTGGCAATGATGCCAAACCTGCCCTTGCCTGCAATCGAAAACAGGCAGGCAGTTGCATCTGGATTCAGTCGGGTTTCGGAAAAGCTGTAATGGTTGGAAATCAGTTCCAGTATTTCATCCATGCCAAAGAATTGTTGATCGAACTCTGGACTGTTCAGCAGATGCCCCATCTGCATCAGCTCTATGTAGCGCAATTCAATATTTCTGGCCAGACTGAAATCAAGCATGGATATGATTTCGTCATCATTGATGCCGCGCATGGGAACCATGTTCAGCTTGACCGAAATTCCGGCCTCCAGAACTCGCTCGATTCCTCGAAGTACATTTTCCAGATTTCCGCTTCGGGCGATTTTCCTGAAACGCTCTGAAACGAGTGTATCCAGGCTGACATTGATGCGTTTTATTCCGCTTGCTCGAATTATGTCGATTTTTTTTAGCAGGTATTCCCCGTTTGTCGTAAAGCTGACATCGCCAAACCCCATCGTCATGACTTGGGCGAGAACAGCATCAAATTTATTGCTCAACAAGGGCTCGCCGCCGGTTAACCGGACTTTTGTAATGCCGGCGGTTGCCTTTAACAACCGGATCATTCGAATAATTTCCTGCGAGCTTATTTCCTCATTTGATCGAAGAAGACGTTTGCCATCGGGGACGCAGTAAGTGCAGGCGTAATTACAGGAGGCTGTCAGGCTGATACGCAGGTTACGAAATTTTCTGCCTGCAACCGAGCCTGCCTGCTGGTGAATGACAGGTATGGAGTTAGTTGCTTTCATGGAGAAGTTCCGATTCTTCAAGCTGCTCAGCCAAACGGCGAACATAATTGTGCTGCCAGAAAATTCTGTTTGAGCCCTTGACCATCAGGCAATCTCCGGGCCGAAGCCTCCGTACGACCTGTTCAACGGGCAGCTCGTCAACATTTTTGGCGATTCCCAGTATCTTCTTTTTTGGCAACAGTTCGGCGAGCCTGGATACCAGCGGGCCAACCAGCCAGACTCCAGACAGCCGGTGACACTGTTCGGCCAGAGCCGAATGTGCCTCACAGGCTTTGGTCCCCAGCTCCAGCATGTCTCCGAGCAGGGCATACCTCCTGCCCTTCACACTTTGATCGAGCAGATTCTGCAGAGCCAGCTGCATGCTTTTCGGGTTTGCATTGTAAGACTCGTCTATCAGGGTAACATTCCTGATTTGAGTCAGGCTGCCACGCCCCTCTATGGAGATATCCTGCTGTTGCAGCCGGTCGGTCATTTTTCCGGTGTCCTCGTCCAAAATCAGACCGCAGGCCAGAGCGATGGCCGCTGCCAGCTGCCGATGCCTGTTGGGATTGGGAATTTTGAAGGGTATCGTTTTTCCATCCAGTCGAATCGCACAAAGCTGGTTGTTTTTTGAGACCAGCCGAAGCGTTGCGTGAGCACTCTCACCGAATCGTATGACTTGTCCTGCGAACACTGACTCGTCGTTCAAGTCATCGGGCAGCAGCAGAATGCCCTTTCGATTCAGACCTTCGGCAATGCTGAGCTTTTCTCTTCTGATTGCGTCCAGAGACCCAAGCTGTTCCAGGTGGACGGGCAGCACATTCAGAACTATGGCGATATCGGGCCTGGCCAATCGGGCCAGCGGTGCGATCTCGTTTTGGTGATTCATGCCAAGCTCGAATACGCTCATTCGGGTGTCTCGGGGCATGTTGGCCAGCGACAGGGGCAAGCCCAGAAAATTATTCAGGTTTCCTTTGGAAGAGTAGCAGTCAAAAGCAGTTCTCAGGAATTCTTTCAAGGTTGTTTTGCCGCTGCTACCTGTAACCGCAATCACTTTACCGGTCATTCTGCTGCGGCTTTTTGCCGCCAGAGACCACAATCCCTTCAAGGTGTTTTTGACTCGAATCTGAGGCAGCCGGCTTTCGGTAAAGCGAGTGACCAAAGCCGCCCCTGCACCAGATGAAGCGGCGTGTTGCACGTACCTGTGACCGTCGCTTTTGGGGGCTGTCGAGGGATAGAATTCGGGGCCGAAGTCCTGCGGCAGTGCGACAAAAAGGTCATTTTTCGACACTCTTCTTGAGTCGATGCCAATACCCTGAATTGGAGGTATGCAACCTCTGGTCTCCAAAGGCTTCAGGGTTTCGACAAGCTCTTTTGGCTGCCATAGAGGCTGACTCAAGGCAGAGGTTCCCGCTTCAACTCCTCGGCCTGCTTGCGCAGCATGAATTTCTGGATTTTGCCGGTCGAGGTTTTTGGTAATTCACAAAATACGACGGTTTTGGGTATTTTGAACCTGGCCATGTTTTCTCGGCAGTAGGCGACGATGCTTTGTTCGGTTTCGTCGGCACCTTCTGTCAGGGCAATGAAAGCACAGGGGGCCTCTCCCCATTTGGGGTGGCTGCGCGCCACCACCGCCACCTCGAAAACATTCGGATGCTTGTACAGAACATCCTCGATCTCGAGGCTCGATATATTCTCTCCTCCCGAGATAATCAGATCCTTGGATCGATCAAGAATCTGGATGTAGCCGTCGGCATGCCAAACCGCCAGATCGCCTGAGTGAAACCAGCCGTCCCCAAAGGCTTGTTCGGTGCCGGAAGGGTTTTTCAGATAGCCTTTCATGACGTTGTTGCCACGCATGAAAACCTCGCCCATCTCTTCGCCATTGAGGGCGACCGGTTCGAGTGTATTCGGGTTGGCTACCATCAGGTCTTCCAGCATATGCCCCTTGACACCCTGCCTGGCTTGTATTTTGGCCCTCTCATCCGGCTTGAGAGAGCTCCATTGTTCCTGCGGAGCACAGAGGGTCACCGGCCCGTAGGTCTCGGTCAGCCCATAGGTATGGGTCAAGTGAACGCCCATATCCTCCATCTGCCGAATGACGGCTTCGGGTGGTGCGGCTCCGGCAGTCATGGCGTTGACTGAATGTTTGAGCTTTTTTTGTAGCCGAGTGGCTGCTGCGATGAGCATATTCATCACAATCGGCGCGCCGCAAAAATGGGTAACCCTGTGGTCGTCTATCAACTGAAAAACCTTTTCTGGAACCATTTCCCTCAGACACACAGAGGTGCCCGCATTCATGGCCAGAGTCCACGGAAAGCACCAGCCGTTACAGTGGAACATCGGGAGTGTCCAGAGATAGACGGGATGGGGGCCCATGTTCCAGACCAGTGCGTTGGAAACGGCGTTGAGGTAGGCACCGCGATGGTGGTAAACCACTCCCTTGGGGTTGCCTGTCGTACCTGAAGTGTAATTCAGGGCTATTGCGTCCCATTCGTCTTCGGGGTGGAGCCACTCCGACTGTTCAGAGCCGTCGGCTACCAGATCATCGTAGGTCACACTGCCGGTGAGGCTGTTCAGGCCGGCCTGAGTATCTGGAATATCAACGCAGACAGGCGGTTTATCGAGGAGTGCCAGGGCTTTTTTACCGACATGGCCTAACCCGCTGTCCAGCATGAATATTCTGGCCTCTCCATGCTCAAGGATAAAGGCAATGCTGGCGGGATCCAGTCGAATATTGATGGCATTCAACACGCCTCCAGCCATGGCGACCGCAAAATGCAGCTCGAACATTTCCGGTGTGTTGGCACTCAGCACAGCAACCGTTTCGCCCGGTTTCAGGCCCAGCTTTCGAAGGCTGTCGGCCAGCCTTGTACAACGAACATAAACCGACCGCCAGTCCCGTTTTAGCTGGCCATAGACAAGAGCGGTTCTATCGGGATAGACGGCGGCTGTTCGCTTGAGAAAGCTGAGCGGAGAAAGGGGCGTGTAGTTGGCCTTGTTTTGGCTCAAGTCTCGGCCGTCGGCACTCATGGGGGTTTCCTGGTAGAGGTTTGGCTCGTTTCTGAACAGGTTTTGGGTGTTACAATGCGTTGCGGAGATTCATTTGCAACGGGCTGAAAGGGATCGCCTTCACTGCCTTCAAGGTATCACAAATGCATTGCTCCAGCCAGTTCCCGAAAGTAGCCGGATTCCCTTTGCTCAAGGCTTCTTCGGGCATCTCCTGAAAGACCTGAGGGCCAATTCCGGAACAGCATCAGGATACGGACAAGCATGAGAAAAATTTTCGGTTATTTTCTGGCTTTTCTGAGAACGGTCAACACGCTTGTCGGCGGCTTTGTCTCTGTAGCCCTTCTGCTTTTGCTGATTGTCGGATTGATGTCCTTCTCCGACAAGAAGGAAGAATCGCCGAAAATTACTCTGCAAAACAACCTGCTCATCTTCAATCCTTCAGGCAGTGTCAGCGAGCGTCCGGCGGCTGCCGGAGCACTGAATGTTCGCACGGATGTAGAACTTGAAAAGCTGCTGAGAGTGTTGCGTAACGCCGCCCTTGACAGCCGCATTCAGGCCATTGTGCTGAGGCTTGAAGAGCTCTCGGGGATCAGCCTGCTCAAGGCGCGAGTGATCGGCCGAGAATTGCTTCGGTTCAAACAGTCCGGCAAACCGGTGATCGCTTACGGCCTTCAGTACACGCAGGAACAGTATCTGCTTGCCAGCTACGCCGATGACATTTTTATGCACCCTATGGGCAGTGTTGTGCTGGCTGGTTTTGGAATAGAGCGCACTTACCTGAAAGAGGCACTGGATAAACTCGGAGTGACGGTCAATCTCTTCCGTTCAGGCAAGCACAAGTCGGCGGGTGAGGTGTTTTTGCAAAATGAGATGTCGGCCGAAGAAAAGGCCTCGAATTCGGAGATTGTGGACACTCTGTGGGCCACATACCAGAACATTGTCAACACCAACAGGGGGCTTTCGCCCGGCTATATTCGAAGGCTGGCTGAAGACCCCGCCACTGTTCTGCAGGAAGCGGGAAGCCTCAACAAGAGCGAGGCCATGCTCGAATCCGGTCTGGTTGACGGACTGATGACCCTGCATGAGTTCAACGACTATATAGGTAAGCTTACGCCTTTTGCCGACGAGTCATTCGAGCGAATAGACTATCTCACCTACTCATCCGGAGAAGATTTTTCCGGGTTGCTCAAAAGGATTTTGCCAGCCAGCGACAACAAAATCGGTTTGATCGTGGCCGAAGGAGTAGTGGTTGATCGAAGTGACGACTCGCGCTTTGTGATTTCTGCAGAAAGCATGGTGAAAAAGATTCGGCTTGTTCGGGACGACGACCAGGTCAAGGCTCTGGTTGTTCGGCTCAACACGCCGGGAGGAAGTGCCCTGGCCTCGGAACTGATCCGTCAAGAACTGGATTTGCTAAAGAATGCCGGTAAGCCGGTGGTTATTTCGATGGCGGAGGTGGCTGCCTCCGGAGGCTACTGGATCGCCACCACCGCTGACCTTATCTGGGCCTCCAAAACCACGATAACCGGCTCCATCGGTGTATTTACTCTCATACCAACTTTTGGCGACGCTTTGAAAAACCTCGGCATTCGAGTCGATGGAGTCAGCGTGGGTATGCTCGCCGGTACCTCCTCGGCTCGGGATCCAAGTGCCGAGTTTGCGCGCTGGGCGCAATTTGAAACCGACTCGGTACACGAAAATTTTGTTCGTCGATTGTCCGTCGGCAGAAACCTGGACCTTGAAGAGGCTGCTCGACTGGCGAATGGCAGAGTATGGACCGGCGGCAAGGCCAGCGAACTGGGTCTGGTCGATTATTTGGGGGATCTGGAAGACGCTTTGGCTTCGGCGGCAGAGCTCAGTCAGCTGGATGACTGGGAAGTCAAGCGTTTCGATCTGGAGCCGCCCTGGAGTCAGTGGATTAATCTGATTCGATACTCGGCATTCC
>RKSB01000033.1 GCA_007571095.1 K189A clade bacterium
CTGTCCTCGAATAATCTGATGGCTTTCGTGACCCCTGCCGGTAATCAACACACAGTCACTCGCCGAAGCCATGTTGAGTGCCTTGAGCACCGCTTGTCGGCGATCCGGTATGCGTATCACCGAAGCATCTGTGCACCCGGACTCAATGTCGTCCAGTATTGAGTTGGGGTCTTCGTCTCTGGGGTTGTCACTGGTTAATATCACCTGATCGCTGTTTTCGCAGGCAATTCGGCCCATCAGAGGACGCTTGCCGGCGTCTCGGTTGCCACCACAGCCAAAGACGCAGATCAGGCGACCCGAAATGTGTTCGCGCAGGTTTTGCAGAGCCATTTCGAGGGCTTCAGGGTTGTGGGCATAGTCAACTACGATGATTCGGCCATTCTCCCGAAAAACCTGCATTCGACCCGGCACCGGCGGCAAATCAGGTAGCACGCTGGCGATTTCGGACAGCGAATGACCCTCGATATAAGCCAAGCCGGCGGCGGCCAGAGTATTCATCAGGTTGCCTCGACCCAGAAGCTTCAATTCCAGTTCGATCACCTCTTTGGAATCGGTCAGCGACACTCGAAAACCCGATGCAACAGGCCGAATGTTGGTCAGGCGAATGTCGGCTGAATCCGCACAGCCGTAGTAAACAAAATCCAGCTCTTCGGCGGCCAGTTCGGCGGCTCTGGCATCGTCGCCGTTGACGAGTCTGTGCGTGAGCCCGGGCCAGAAAAACAGCCGCCGTTTGGCCTGCCAGTAGCTCTCGATATTCGAGTGATAGTCCAAGTGGTCGCGACTCAAGCCCGTCAACACTGCCCAGCAAAAAGGCACCGCCTCGACGCGCCTCTGATCGAGAGCATGAGAACTGACCTCGACAAAAACATGGCTGCACCCCAGTCCTTCCAGATGCTTCAGGACGCGTTGCATCTCGATGGCATCGGGTGTAGTCAGGTCCAAAGGCTGCAAGTCCGGCAAGCGACCAAAGCCGAGGGTGCCACAGTAACCGGCCGAATGGCCCAGGCGGTCAAACAGGGCGGCGGCCAGATAGCTCGTGCCCGTTTTGCCATTGGTACCAGTGACAGCTGTTATTCTGGCGGCGCTTGCGGGGTGATCAAAAAATCTCGCCGCGACATCGCTTAACCGGCTTCTCAGATTGGGTACACAGGCACTTAAAAAATCTGGTCTGCGCTCGAAAACAGGCATTTCCCTGCCCTCGATCAAGGCCGCTGTGGCACCTGCAGCCTGCACCTCAACCAGATAGTCGGCACCCGAACCGGAACGACCCTGCAGGGCAAAAAACAAATCACCCGGATGAACCTTTCTGCTGTCCAGACTCAAGCCATGAATCTCCAGATCCGGCGGCAGGGGAGTCTGCTCTTCCGACCAGATTTCACGTAGAAGTTTCACAGGCTTCTGGCCTGATCGGGCGGTACATTTAACAACCGCAGTGCGTTGTGTGCGATGGCTGAAAACACTGGAGCGGCGACTTGGCCGCCGCTGACAACACTACCCTTGGGGTGGTGAATGACGACGACTCCCAGCAGCTTTGGTTTTGAGGCTGGCACAAAGCCGGCAAAAAGTGCCAGATGGCTACTGGTGTCGTAACCGGAGGTGGTCAGTTTGCGGACTGTCCCTGTCTTGCCGGCGATGCGATAAAGGGCGTTACGTGCTCTTGAGGCGGTGCCGCCATCCTCAACCACTTGCTCCAGAGCCGAAAGCACTTCTTCCGCTACCGGCTGGCTGATGACCGGGTATATCTGCCGTCTCGGGTGATCGTCCGGCTGTTTCAAAATACTGATTCGACCGGTGAAACCCTGGTTGACAAAAGTCAGATAGGCCTGAGCAAGCTGGATCGAAGTTACATTGATGCCGTAACCATAGGCCAGTGCCGCCTTGTCGAGTTCGCTCATGTAGGGTGGGTCCGGCAGGCGACCCACTACCTCTCCCGGCAATTCAATGCCGGTAGGCCGGCCAAGCCCGAAATGAGCCAGGCTGTTGAATACCATTTCGTCATCCAGATTCTGGACCAGTCGAGCAATGCCCACCTGAGACGACTTCACCAGCAGGGTCTTGAGATCAATGACACCGTAATCCAGCGGGTCGCTGATGATTTTGCTGGACAGACGAATAAAGCCCGGAGAAGTGTCGATCAACGAATCCATGCTGTAATCGGTGTTCTGCAGAGCCGCCGACACAACCAGCGGCTTGATCGTCGATCCTGGCTCAAAAACATCGGTCAGAACCCGATTACGCATTCGGACAAAATTCATTGAGCTGGTCATATTGGGGTTATAGGAAGGCTGGTTAACCAAAGCCAGCACCTCTCCCGTAAAGGCATCCAGCAGAATGATTGAACCGGATGTCGCCGAATGTTCCTTGATCGCCTTCTGCAGCTCCCTGTAGGCGATGTATTGAATCCTCAAATCCAGCGAAAGCGAGAGATCCTTGCCGTTTCGGCGGTCAGACAGATACTCAAGGTCGGCAACCGCAAGTCCTCGCCGGTCACGCAGGACTTTCTTGCGGCCATTCAAGCCTCGAAGCGAATCGTCAAAAGACAGTTCAACGCCTTCCTGACCAAAGCCATCGACATCTGTCAAACCGATCACGTGAGAGGTCACCTCACCTGCCGGGTAATAACGTCTGTACTCCATGCGGCTGTAGATGCCGTCCAGATTCAGTGCCTTGACTCTCTGCTCGATATCTGGAGTGATACGTCTTTTGAGGTAGACAAATTCGCGATCCGAATAACGTTCCAGATATGTACGCAGAGAATCGGAACTCATGCCCAACAGCAGTGCCAGCTGCCCAAATGAGGGCGATGTCGTATCGACCAGCCCCGGCTTGGCCCAAATCGAGGGAACCGGTGTGCTGACCGCCAGAACCTGCTGATGGCGGTCGAAGATAAACCCTCTGTGAGCCTCTATGGATCGAGTGCGGATAGCCAGCTGGTTGCCCTTCGTCTGCAGAAATTCGCGCTCAAACAACTGCAAATAGACCAGACGGCCACCGACGGCCAGAATACCGGTAAACAGGAAGAGACCAAGCAGAAGCAACCGAAACTTCATTCCAGCACCTCCACCTGAGCGGCATTCGGGTTTTTCATGCCCAACTCCTCGGCGGCGATTGCCTCCAGACGATAGAAATTCAGCAGCACGCTGCGTTCAAGCAGCAGACGGCCATGCTGTTGCAACTGCCTGTTCTCCTCCTCATAGAGTTGGTTCAGTTCGACATAGCCGGTGCGCACAGCGTGCACATTGCTGATCACGGACAGGGCACTGAAAAACACCGACAGTGCCAGCGACAGGAGCAGAACGAAAGCAAGCAGCCGGCGAGGCGAGTACAGAAAAACGGGCATCTCAGGCCGCCTTCTCCAGAACTCGCAGAATCGCGCTACGTGCACGTCGGTTGCGAGCGACCTCTCGGCGGTCGGGTTGAATTTTCGGGCCGAGTATGTGCCCCTCTCTGTAGTTGGCCAGTTCCTGCTCGTTGAGAGGAATGCTGCGAGGTAACTGTTGACCGGCGGCGGCCGCTGAAAAGAAGTTTTTGACGATTCTGTCTTCCAGCGAATGAAAGCTGATTACCACCAGCCGACCGGAAGATGCCAGACTGGTCAGTGCTTCATCGAGACCCTGGCGCAGATGTTCAAGCTCGTCATTGGCCTTGATTCTCAGAGCCAGAAACACTCGCGTCGCCGGATGCTTGTTGCTCGAAGGACGAGCAACCACCGAACTCACCAAATCGGCCAGTTGCAGGGTTGTAGTAATGGGTGTCTGACTGCGGCGAGCGACCAGAGCTCTGGCAATTCGGTGAGCGGCGGGTTCCTCGCCGTAAACTTTCAGCACTGTGGCGATTTCATCGACAGATGCTCGCGCCAGCCATTCTCGAATGCTGGTGCCCTCGTGTCTGTTCAGCCTCATATCCAGAGGGCCGTCCCGCTGAAAACTGAAGCCCCTCTCTGCGTCCTCCAGCTGCCGGGAAGACACGCCAAGATCAAGCAGAACTGCATGAACGGAAGGCCAGTTCAGTTCCCTGATCACCGAGCCCAGATGAGCAAAGGAGGCATGTCTGACCACTACTCTCGAATCATCGGCAAAGGACTTGAGTGCCTGCCGGCAGGCTTCGGGATCCCGATCAAGTACCAGCAATCTGCCCTGACCACTCAGCAGCCTGAGAATGGCTCGGCTGTGGCCGCCGGCACCATAAGTGCCGTCGACCACCCTGCTGTCCGGTTGAAGCTTCAGTGCCGAAACTGCCTCCTCAAGCAAAACTGTCTGATGACCAGTCTTCATGCCATGGTCGCTCCGGCTTTTGTTCTTAGGTGCCCTCTGGTCTGCAAGCCTTCGCCGAAGAGCCGCAACAACCCTTTCGGCCAGCCGCTCACAGCGACAATCCTCCCAGATCAAGCTGGTTGAATCGCTCTTCGGGAGACTGGTCCATCCATGTTCGGTGGTATTTTTTCCAGTAGCCTTCGGCCCAGATCTCGAGCTTGTCAGACATGCCGATGAGCTGGGTTCTGGACTCTCCGAGAATCTCTCTCTGCCGAGGCGACAGCAGCACTCGGCCACTGCCATCTATTTCAACCATTTTGGAGATGCTGAACAGCTCCCTCTGGAAACGGCGAACCTGTTCGGCGCGTGCATGGCCGCCGGTATTGGGCATCTGGCGAACACTGGTCTCGACCTGCTGCCATTTGGTCAAGGTGTAAACCCGCAAAACGGGTTCGTCGTCAGGCGTGTCCAGAACCGGTGCTATGACCACCGAATCGGTCAGACTTTTGCGGAAATAGCTGGGGATAGCGAGGCGACCCTTGCTATCAATACTGGCACTGTGTTCGCCTACAAGTGTCATGGGATGATCTTGTAAATAGTTGAATTAGAAATATTTCCTGGCAGATAGATAATTTTATTCACCCACTTTTTTCCATTCTTTCCCACAATCTACCACTTATCTACACAAACAATCAACTTTTTTTGTAAAGTTTCATTCATCGGAATATCGGCCAAAATCCATGTCTTTTTTGAGTTGGCAACCCATGCCCCTGAGAAATCGCCCTGTTCTGCAGAGGAGACGAAAAGCCAATCGAAGCGGCGGGATTTTTTGCGGGCTGGCCGGTGGAGAAATGCACGAGAAGCAAACGACGAGCCAACTCGGCGGGCGAGAAAGAGTTGGCCTGTAAGCCGGCGGGTTCTGTGAGCAATAGCCTGGCAGCCATTCATCCAGGGGCATGGTCACCGATGCCCTCAAG